>PXBF01000134.1 GCA_003567005.1 PVC group bacterium | reverse complement strand
TTGCGGATTCAGTCATTTCACTACCGGGCGGTTGACTAGTCCTTACCCAGAGAGGCTTCACGCATGCGGCGTGTTCCTCTTCGACAGGCAACCATTGCCAGGTTGCCCTGCGGTTCCCCCCACAGAGCCCACAAGTCCCCAATTTCAGCTTTTCAGCATTTCAGCTTTTCTCTCTCCTCCCCTCAAACCTTCCCTTCCCACAACTCTTCCAAGAATACATTCCACGGAAGAATATCAATACCATCATCCGTCTTCCGCGGCATACTATCCATCGAAACCAGGATCGATCTTTTCGGTCGATGCTCTTCCTTAAATGCTCGAAGTCCACGAAGATCGTGATGTGTCGCTTGGCGCTTAGCTTTAACCTCAACGGCAGCTTCGCCATCCCCCAAGATAAAGTCTACTTCTATTTGCGAAGCAGTCCGCCAATAGGCGGGAGAGGGTGCCGATGTATAATCGCGCCAAGCTGTAATCTCCATGAAGATGAAGTGTTCAAACGCACGCCCCCATAGCTCTGATCCCGGCTCGACCCGTCCTCGACGTGCAAGGGATCCCGCAATGCCGACATCAAAAAAATAGAAACGAGGCGCATGAATCGTGCGCCGGCGCGCTCGGCGCGTATAGGCAGGCAACATCGCTCCCAGAAGCGTTTGCTCGAGCAGGTCGAAGTACGCCTTAACGGTTGGAGCGCTGACACCACAATCACGGGCAATATTTTCATAAACCACCATTTCGCCATTCGTCAATGCAGCCACTTCCAGGAAACGACCAAAGGCGGGCAAGTTGCGTACGGCAGCCTCAGCGGCGATCTCCTCCCGCAGATAAGCACCGATATAAGACTCCCGCAACAAACGATGATCCTCATCCACGTAGTGCACAGGAAGTAGTCCGCGGTTCAAGGCACGCACAAGATCAAAGTCTGGTATTTCTGCTACCGTCAGCGGATGCAGGTGCAACGTCGGTGCGCGTCCGCCCAGCAGATTGGCATGTCCGCGCTTTACCTTACGAGCACTTGATCCGCAAAGGATGAAACGCAGACCGAGATTTTCAATCATCCAATGCACTTCATCGAGCAAATCCGGAACTTTCTGAATCTCATCAATGATAACGGGTGCTGTCTGGTTCGCACCCGTCAAACCACGATGAGTCAAGGTCTCCCGCACAATTCCAGGATACTGTAGACACTGGCGATACTGATTAGACAACAATAAATCAAACACCAACGCATCAGGAAAACGCTCTCGCAGTAGTGTGCTTTTCCCCGTTTGCCGCGCTCCCCATAAAAAGCAACTACGACGGTCGCATAAACCTAAATCTATCATTCTTTTATACATGATAAATAAAATACCTATTTTGGATTATCATGTAAATAATAAAATAATATACCATAAATACTGTTTATAACAAAACCAACACCGCGATAAGTGACATTCGCGCTGATCATAACAGCCTGCCCAACATCCTGCATGCCTGCCTTGGCGAAGGCTGGGTTGGTCACTCCCCAACGCTACGAGACGTTGTAACGCATTTAATCCTGTCTTCCACCTTTTTCTGCGTTTTAGCTTTTCAGCGTTTTAGCTTTTTCGCATCGCGATCCCGTGCCCCGAAGGGAGTCGGAACAGCTTTTCAATTCCCTACTAATCATCCGTTCGTAGCGCGCCATCGCCCAACTGAACTGCAGCCCCGGCCAGCCATCCAGAAATCCTCCCCGCAAAACATACGAATACACAAAGCGCTGCACATCACGCAAAGGCAGTTTAAATGAAAGCATCCGTAATGCACGTCTGCGCACAATATCATCGCGAGCCAATACGTCCTGCCAACAAAATGCGGCGCCTTCCTCTCGCAAGCGTAACGCCTCAGCCTGTGCATACCGCGCATGTCTTTGCCGCCAATCGTCCCAGCCCTTCGACCAGGCATAATGCAGCATCGGTTCCTTCAGGTACACGGCAGCATCCGAGGGAGCATCGATAATTTCACCATGACCACGCATCACAAAACGCGGCCCTTGCTTGTGAATCAAACGGGCGACATACACCGGATACGTGGCGCTAAACCGAAGCCACCGATCACCCAGCATCATCTTGCGCGGCAAAAAGCCGACCTTTTCAACGGACAACGACGGCATCAGATCCGCAATCTCCTGCAATGCGTGTGCCGTCATTACCTCATCCGCATCCAAATGCAGAACCCAGTCATGCTGTAATTTTGCCTGCACCATCGCCCAATTGCGCTGGTCGGCAAAAGATACATACGGATGCTCCACTACGCGCGCGCCGCAAGACCGTGCAATCGACTGGCTCTCATCCGTGCTCCCATCATCCAATACCACCACCTCACCGCAGTCTTTGACAGCATCAATACAACGCTGCAGATTGATGGCTTCATTATGCGAAAGAATCACAACAGAAAACATAAGCGACTCCACTATCTGCAGCTTTCACTCGAAACGTTGCCGCAAGACAACAGCCGGATTCCCCACAACGATGGCACGGCAAGCAACGTCCTTGATGACAACCGCGCGCGCCCCCACCACGGCATCCACTCCGATGGTAACGCCCGGATGCACAAATGCCTCTGCAGCCACCCATGCTCCATCCGCAATCCGGATCGGTTTCGTTATCAACGGCATATGGGAATCATGCACGTCGTGCGTAGCCGTGCACAAAAAAGCCCGCTGACTCACCGTAGCGTGCGCACCAATCGTCACCTTATTCACGCAATACAAATCCACACCATGACTAACAGTAGCATAGTCACCCAACGCCAAATTCCAAGGAGCCCAGATTTTTGCTGACGGCATCACCTGCACGCCTTTACCGACCTTAGCCCCAAACAACCGCAACAAGCACCTGCGCGGAGCATGCCAGAACCAAGGTGAGGGGCGGAATGCAAGCAGCCATACTGTCTGCCAAACCATACGGGCCAACTTGTTACATCGAGAATGCGAACTAGGACACACCGTCCGATCCACCCGAACCATCGATTGCATCTCATTGCCTTTCATGTTCTCTCGATTCCCAACAACGCCAACAGCGGTCGCACAGTCTTGGCATATTCAAACCGCTGCGCATTTTTTCTTGCCGCCACCGACATGTTCTGCCAGTAGTCATCATCCGTCAACAAACGAGCCAGACATGTTGCCGCCCCCTCCGCGTCCCCTGCATCCACATACATGCCGCCATCACCGCACACTTCTGATGCCGCGCTGCCATGCGCCGCCACAACCGGAGTCCCTAACCTTTGCGCCTCAACCGATGGAATGCCAAAAGACTCGCTTCGACTCAGCAGACAATAAACCTTGGCATGCCTGTACGCATGCAACAAATCATGGCGTGACAAAAATCCATCCATGGTCACAGCCTGCCCTAACGCAAGTTCTCGTACGAACATGTCAATTTTTCGCTTGTATTGTATATGACTCCAACGCCCCACTAAACGTAACGTTGCCGGAACCTGATATGTCTCTCGTAATAATTTCAATGCTTGTAGCAGCGTTTCGATATCCTTATGTGGTGCCATATGCGATACGCACAGGATTTGATGCGTATCCCTTGGAAGGTCTTTGCGCCAAAGTACATCCATTGCAGATAGCTCATCGCTCGGCAAAGCCGGATATACGATGGCGCTTCGCTTTTCCTGTTTTCCGCCAGCATTAGCACGATATAAATCTCGCATATGCATGGAGCCGTAACCGATACCATCAATCCGTTTTATGGCCTGCCGATACCCCCTCCGCTGTAACCAGGCTTTGATGTTTTCTGCAACCCCGCGTGATCCAGTCGCGACCATCGCCCAGGGATTCAACGCCAACGTGTACTGCGGACAAGACAAGCCTGACACCCAGCCACCGGAAGGCGACAAGTAGATATCTGCGCCGGATCGTTCCAACAAACGGGGCAAACGAACAGACTCGTACACACTGCGGCCCAGCCAGTGACGCGTGACACCGCTTGCTTTGCAAAATGTCATCCTCGCTGTATGTTCCGGATCCGCATGCGAACGCAAATAGTCGGCAATATCTGCATTGTCACGATGCAACAGGATGGTCAGCGTATGTGCTGCATGGGTTGCACGCAGCAACTCTACTAGCAACCCGCACAAAACCTGACGTCCACTCTCATTCGTCGTACTCAATGCATTGATGAATATTCTCATGACGAATTACACTTCCCGATACTCTCATACCAGCCACAAAGGTCCGCGCCGAACCTTTCCATCGTAAACGCAGTAGCAAAAGCCTTTCCTTTTTCAACTAAATGGGAACGCAATGCATCATCCGACAGAAGCGTGCGACAATGTGCCGCTAACCCCTCTTCATCCTTTGGATCTGCCATAAGCGCGGCATGACCTGCAACCTCAGGCAACGATGCAGCCGTCGAACAGACAACGGGGCAACCGGCCGCCTGCGCCTCGCGAACCGGCATACCAAACCCTTCATACAAGCTCGGGAATAGCAGCACGGATGCGCTTTTATACAAGGCGGCCAATTCAGCATCCGAAACATCAACCATAAACCGGACCCGCTGGAGTTTTGCCGCTGCGGCTCGCAACGCGTCAGTGGGTGCCGGCCCAGCCATGATTAACCAGACATCCTGCATATCCACAAGTCGCGCAAACACCCGCAAGACCCCCATACGATTCTTGTAGGCGGCATTATTGCCAATATGGAAAATAAAACGTGCGGGTAAATCAATGTTGGACGGAGGATTCGCCATAGCACGTGTAGCCAACGGCAAGTGCATTATGTCACGTCGCCCAGAGTAACGGGTAACGTCTGCGGCAGTGTTCGCAGAATCAGCACATACCGCCGCTACACGAGCCATCTTTTCAACAGACTGCCGTATAATCCAACCAGCCGCCCGACTAGGTCTGCCGGGAAGCTCCCCTTGAAGCTGCAGCCATGGGATCAGGTCATGCACAGTCACAATTGTCCTGGGTAGCAAACCACGCGGCACGAAAGCCAGCATCGAACCATCCAGCAAATGATAGATATCTGCCTGCTGCTGCCGCAAAACCTGCCCTGCATGCACCAGACGCCAGACATGATCACGCCACATCGAACGAGAGCATGCAGGAAACAGGTCACACGTCTGCACATCATATCGGCCAGATGCCCGCAACGCGCTCTCCACCATGCAAGCATATTCCGCCATACTACCCTTCGCATTCGGTGAACTCGTTCGAATCAATACCACACGCAAACCAAAACCTCCGGTTTTAAAAAAGCTGAATACTGAAATTGATCAGACCATCGACTCTAAACTTTTGACCAGAGCCAACAGAAAATTCGCCAAATTCGCGGTTCACAAAAGCAAAGCCTATCAGTTTCTGCGTCTTTCTGCGTATTCTGTGGTTTCCCGTTCAGAGCCTACCCGCATTTCATTTCAGCATTTCCCCCATTTTGCCCCGCCCTCCCCAAATGCCCCGAAAGCAGAATTCCCAGCATCAACGTCAGAATCATAATCACAAACGGATCCCCATAAATCTGCGCCGACACCAACGCCGACACCACATTCGCCACCAGCATCGAAAAGATCCCCGCATAGACAACAAAGTCATCTTGCGACGGAATATTCTTCAGCACCTCATACGCCGTGCGAAATACGATCCAGAGTAAACCGATAAATAGGATGGCCCCTGGCACACCCAGTTCGACAAATAATTTGGAAGGCCCACTCTCCTGCCATACTCGCGGTTTCTCGGCCTGGATATGATGTATTCCTTGTTGCGACATGCCCAAACCATACCCGAACACGCCAGCCTGCCGAACCGTTGTGGCAACAGAGCGAATCGCATGATTACTGATCTGCGAGTCCCATTCTTCTAGAATAGTCCCATAAAACCGCCCAATGCTTCTGTCGGCATCAAAGTCCCCAATAAATTGCCATCCTAACCCAACAGCAACTAGCACTGTTCCAATAATGGGAATGAATCGTCGCGCTCCGCGCAAGCGAAAATCAAGCATCAACATACATCCCACGAAAACCGGAATCATCGAGATCATCTTACGCCGACCACAGATCCAGATGTTCAGGAATGCCCACAAGGCGACACCTAAAAACATATATCTTGCCGCGCCCTTCGCGCGCAAGGCCATGATCAGGGCGATCATGCAAAGCATGGTGGCATGCCACCCCATAATATCAGGTCCCCGAAAGAACCCGGCACGCATGTATACAGCCTCGCCCGTTCGATGCGTCACCCACACATGATCCAGTGCCGCAGTGCCGATTGCAGGCCAGCGCGCGCCAAAATCACGGACTTCAAGCAAGCCGCCAATCAGCAATACAGCTCCGAGGACTACATACATTGCCATCACACGCGCAAGCGATGCCTGGTCCTGCCCCAAGCGCCAACCAGCCACCAGCATCATGAAAGTACTACTGTACAACACAATGCCAAGCAGTGTGATTTGCCACGTGCCGCGACCATACGTAAACGAAATAGCCGCCGGTATTACCAGGTAGAGGCAAAATAAACGCAGATAGCGATGCAGCTTCGGCATTGACTGCCAGAATCGCTGCAACGCCCCCGGCCACGGCTGCATGGCTCCCACAGCCACAGCAAACCAAACTGGCAGCGACGCCATCGTCAGCAATCCCGGCGTGCCCGGAATCATCTTCCGCACCGGATCCTGCAGCAACCCGATGGCGATCGCAGCCAGCACCCCCCACCGCCAGCGCGACAACGCCAGCACCGTACAAACCCCGATCATCCCAATAAACAATAAATACAACATACCAATACCCAAGACCGAAAACTATATTGAACCGCGAATCAAACGAATTATTTTCAGGAACTTCTTGTCTGCAACCTACCAGAACCCTAATTCGCCTAATTCGTAAAATTCGCGGTTAACAAAACCATACCCCACCAGCAGCAAAGCCCAACAGAATTTCAGTTTTTCCCCACAAAGCCTACCAGCTTCCCTTCTGCGTCATTCTGCGTCTTCTGCGGTTCCCCCAGCAAAGCCTACCAGCTTCCCTTCTGCGTCATTCTGCGTCTT
>PXBF01000147.1 GCA_003567005.1 PVC group bacterium | reverse complement strand
TCGTCGAGCAAGTCGTAAAACGCGTGATCATCGGTAAATCAGTCATAACTATCGAACACATAGCACCTTGCGAAAGAAATAATTTGCGTAACAACCTTGAACATTCAACGCCGAACATCGAATGAAATGCTTCCGTAATTGGACGTTGAATGTTGGACGTTCGATGTTCGATGTTCACATTCGCCCAAGTTTCAATATGCATCATCCGGGGGCACCCCGGGGCCGAGGCTAAGCTGTACCTTCGGTTTCATGCACAAGTGCAACGCTCGCATGGATTTGCAAAAAAATACAACATTTTGTGGTTTGGTTTGTTGACAACACCACAGCTAGCTGTTAATAACGTTCATCAAGTGTTCACTTTAAGTCAATTTCGTGTTTATCATGCATGTAAGTCTGTGGGGGTACCAATGTCTAACGAGCGTGTATTACAGGTAGGGGATCGGCAATTTGTTCTGGATCAGGAGAAAGCAGAGCTGGCCTTTGAGGAAAAGCGGGTGATCAATGGTCGCGAGAGTATTTTTTTTAATTTATTACCATTAAAGTATCCTTGGGCCTATGACCTGTATCGAACGATGAAGTCGAATCACTGGGAGCCGGAAGACATTTCGATGCAGAAGGACATAGAGCAATGGAAAAGCCGGGATGCGTTGAGTGACGTGGAGCGTTGGATCATTCGTATGGGGGTGGGGTATTTCAGTGCGGCCGAGGGAATAGTTGGAGACAATCTGCTGCATGTGATTCGAGAGAAGGTTACGGCACCGGAGTTGAAATTGGTTCTCGGGCGGCATGCCCACGAAGAGAATATTCATGCAGACAGCTTACTGTACATGATTGGCTCTCTTGGCATCAATCCGCACGAGTGTGAGGCGATGTTCGAAGATGTTCCCACGATCAAGCGTAAGAATGCGTTTGTGATGCGCATATCGCGCTCGTTGCGGCGTGATCTTGATTTGACGGTGCTCGAGAATAAACAACTTTTTGCCAAGAACATGTTTTTGTTTGGTCAATGCATGGAGGGTACGCAGTTTTATGGTCTGTTTGGTATGGTGTTAGCTTTGTACCGACAGAACAAATTCCCCGGTATTGGACAGATGTTCCGGTACACGCTTCGCGATGAATCGAATCATATTGAATTGCTGCAGATGTTGTTTTTAGCGCTCAAAGAAGAGAATCCGGAGATTTGGACAGATGCGTTTCGTGAGGAGCTGCGGGATATGATGCGAGAGGCCAAGCAGCTTGAGAAAGAATTTATTGCCGATTGTTTGCCGGTGAATGCGATTG
Source organism: PVC group bacterium (assembly GCA_003567005.1). Taxonomy (GTDB): domain Bacteria; phylum Verrucomicrobiota; class Kiritimatiellia; order UBA8416; family UBA8416; genus T3Sed10-140. The sequence continues at coordinate 5,765 of PXBF01000147.1, read as the reverse complement.
GTTTGAGTCAGGCCGATTTTTGGCAATATATCGATTACATAGCTGATCGTCGTCTAGAGGGATGTGGTTTGGCGCCTTTGATGAAGGACGTAGCGAACCCGTTCCCTTGGTTGGCAGAAATGATGGATATTCAAAAAGAGCAAAACTTTTTTGAAGGACGTGTAACAGAGTACCAGAAGTCTTCCGCGTTGGTTAACGCAGAGGATGATGAATTATGAGGGGCGCCATGATGATAGAAACACGCACAATTGAAGAAGACCGGGCCTTGAAACGGTATGCGCGAGAGGCTCTTCCTGCCGGGCAGTATAATTGGGGCGAGGTGGTGGAGGGGCAATCCTTGTCCGTGCCGCTGACCTTGTGTGCTGGTGAAATTGAGACGCCCGTAGCGGCTGCAGATGTTGCAGAGATTGTAGGGGGCGCTCTGACGACGTTGCATTTGAGTCGCAGTGAGGAGATGGAGATCTTCAGTGAAGGCAATCGTCGGCTGGTTGCAGAGGTAACGCATCAGGTGTTGCAGACGCTGGTGACATTAGTAGCCCCGCGTTCGGAGAACCGTATCAGTTGGCTAGAGTTGCATCTCGCGGTAGAACAAGCGTTGGTACATCTGCAGAATTATGATGTTGCGCGTTCCTTGCTCACGCATCGGGCCGTGTCTTTGGAGGCACCAGTTGAAATCTTGCCGGTTCATTTGCGGCGGCGCAATGGGCAGTTGGTGCCCTGGAGTACGAGTAAAATCGAGATTGCGGTGCGCAAGGCCTTTCTGGCGCAGGAGCGCGACAGCTCTCCGGCGGTTGCCATTGCACAAGCGGTGGCGCAGCGCGTGTCTGATTCGGGGGCGCACGAGGTTCGTATCGAGGATGTGCAGGATTTGGTGCAAGAAGAATTGTTGCGTGGCGGGCATCTGGATATAGCCGAGGCTTATATCCTATATCGCGCCAAGCGTGCGGAGCAGCGTGCGGCAGAATCGGGTACAGCGGTAAGCCAGCAGCAGCAATTGGTGCGTGTTGTACGGGAGGATGGAACCTCGTACTTGTGGGATGGTGCCGATTTGCGGGCTCGCATTCGGTTTGCGGTTGAGGGTTTGGATTTGTGCCTGTCTCCCGTTGATATCGAGGCGGAATTACGGCGGTCCATTTTTGATGATCTATCCGAAAAGGATTTGCAAAAGACGGTATTATTAAATGCCAAGGCTCTTATCGAGAAAGATGCTGATTTTGCGCGGTTTGCTGGTCGTATGCTGCTCACATACTTGTATGAGGAGGTTTTGGATTGGGGCATGCTTACAGACGGCCCCGAGGCATTGCTGTCTGCGCATCAAGCGTATTTCCGCAAGGGAATTGAGCGGGCGATTGAGATCCAACGCTTGTCGCCACGTTTGTTGTCGTATGATTTGGATTATCTAGCGGCCACCTTGGAGCCCGAGGCGGATCTGGCCTTTGATTATTTAGGCATCCAGACCTTGTATGATCGTTATTTGATTGTGGATAAGTCATCCACGCAGGCGCGTCGTCTGGAAACGCCGCAACTGTTCTGGATGCGCGTGGCGATGGGATTGTTTCTGGAAGAGCCGGAAGCACGTGAGGATCGTGTTATCGAGCTATATAAGCTGTATCGGGAACGTCGATTCTGCAGCAGCACACCCACACTTTTTAATGCGGGAACCCTCCGTAGTCAGTTGTCCTCGTGCTATCTTTACAAGGTGGATGACAGCATTGAGAGCATCATGCAGCGCGGTATTGCCGAGAATGCGTTTCTTTCCAAGTGGGCTGGCGGTCTCGGCGGGTCCTGGACCTCGGTGCGCGGTACGGGCAGCTATATTCAGGGGACCAATGGGGAAAGCCAGGGCGTGATACCGTTTCTCAAACTCCACAATGATCAATTAATTGCCGTAAATCAAGGGGGCAAGCGGCGCGGGTCGGGCTGTGCCTATCTCGAAACCTGGCATAATGATATTTTGGATTTTCTCATGCTACGTAAAAATACCGGTGATGAACGTAGGCGTACGCATGATATGAACACGGCCAATTGGATTCCGGATTTATTTATGAAGCGCATGGAGGCGCGCGAGAATTGGACGTTGTTCCGATCCAATGACACACCGGATTTGCATGATCTCTACGGCAAAGCCTTCGAGGAACGCTATCTCTATTATGAAGAGCAAGTGCGACAGGGGCAGTTGTATGGTGAGCAAATGCCAGCACTCGAACTTTGGAAGCAAATGCTCAAAATGCTCTTCGAGACAGGGCATCCATGGATCACCTTTAAGGATCCATGCAACTTGCGTAGTCCACAAGATCATGCCGGGGTGATTCACAGCTCGAACTTGTGCACGGAAATTACGCTGAACACGAGTGATGAAGAAACCGCGGTATGCAATCTCGGGTCCATTGTTCTTGATCAGCACCTTGATGCGGATGGAAACCTGGATCACGGTAAGCTGCGTGAGACGATCCGCATTGCGGTGCGTGCATTGGATAATGTGATTGATATTAATTTTTATCCAACTGAGGCGGCGCGGACAGCTAACATGCGGCATCGGCCGATTGGTTTGGGGGTCATGGGCTTAGCGAATGCTTTGTATAAGCAGAATCTTGCGTTTGCTTCGGAAGAAGCTGTTGCGTTTAATGACACATTCATGGAGGCCATTGCCTACTATGCTTACGAGGCCTCCAGTGATCTAGCGGTCGAGCGGGGAACCTACAGTACGTATGCGGGATCGAAATGGGATCGCGGTATGCTGCCGCCTGATACCCTTGCCCTTTTGGAAGCGGAACGCGGGGTGCCTTTGGATGTTCCGCGTGGAGGGACGCTGGACTGGCAGCCATTACGGGAGAAGATTGCGCGTCAAGGTATGCGGAACAGTAACGTGCTGGCAATTGCACCAACGGCTACGATTAGCAATATCATGGCGACGACACCATGCATCGAACCCATGTACAAGAATATTTTTGTAAAAAGCAACTTGTCCGGCGATTTTATCGTGTTAAATACGGCATTGGTGCGGGACTTGAAAGCACATGGTTTATGGAATGCGGAGATGATGGAAAATCTCAAGTATTTTGATGGAGAATTGGAGAATATCGAAGGTATTCCTGAAACCATCAAGGAAAAGTATCGCACGGCATTCGGGATCGAGTATCGATATATCATTCAGGCTGCAGCACGTCGTCAGAAGTGGATTGATCAAGCGCAGTCGGTCAATTTATTTCTGGGATCGCCCGACATGAAAACGCTGAGTCACATGTATCGCGCCGCTTGGCGGAGTGGAATGAAGACGACCTATTATTTGCGAACATTGGGGGCTTCGAATATCGAAAAGGCGACGGTCAATCTGAAGCGGCAGAAAGCGGCAGCAGAGGGGCAGGCGGCTGTCGCGCAATCAGAAGCCGAGGCGCGGGTACAGGCTTGCCGTCTGGATGCGATCCTCAATGGGGGCGAGTGCGAGGCGTGTCAGTAGCCCTGTCCCTTGGCTGCTTCGGGGATGCCCCAAAAGGGACCCGTCTTCGCCCTTTGGGCTAGGACGTGGCATGCTGGGGCAGCCCTACTGTATGGTCACACGCCACGTTTCGGTATGCATCATCTTGGCCGCGCAAGTTGCACCACGCGCATACGTTGCCTTAGCGGACGATGCAGGGCAAGCTAGCAGAGGGCGGGTTGCGGTGGTTCGGGTTGCCGTAGGCTTTTCATGAAAAAAGAGCCTGAAAAAACGCAAAAGTGAGATTGACACAAGCATTTTTTTATTGTTCCATACCGCGATAAGGGAGGGTTGGGGAATAGGAAATGTAAAAAGGAGATCCTGCTATGAAAAAACTGTCACTGTGTGGAATGCTATGTGTCGTGATGATTTTGGGGGCGGCTGTTGCGGGTGTGGCGGAGGCGACCACGTGGGCGTTGGGTTCAGGCGGTGACACAACGTATGAGATAGAAATTGAAGGCTTACCATGGCAGGTGCATGTTTTTACGAATGTTGGGGAGAGCACCTTTGAGGTATTATCGGCAGGCGAAGTGGAAGTTCTCGTCGTCGGCGGCGGTGGCGGCGGGGGAAGCTCGGCAGCATTCGGTCAGGCTGGTGCCGGCGGGGGTGGTGCTGGCGGGTTGGTACATACCAATCTGAGCGTATCTGGATCTGTGACTGTTACCGTAGGCGGTGGGGGCACAGCGGGTTCTGGAGGCAATATCTCTGGCGATAATGGTACCAGTTCGTTTTTTGGTACGCTTGAAGCCCTCGGCGGTGGCGGCGGAGCCGGTGGAAATGAAGAAGGCGAAGATGGCGGATCTGGTGGTGGTGGTCGCGGTAACGCTGGTGGTGACGCGCTGCAGCCGGGATCAGAATCGGGGGGGTATGGGAATCCCGGTGGGACTTGGGCCTCGGGTGGTGGTGATGGTGCTGGCGGTGGCGGCGGTGCAGGTGGTGCGGCACCAAACTCTGATGATCCAGGTATCGATTCCCAAAAAGGTGGTCCTGGTGGGGAAGGCATGGAGCTTGGCATATCGGGAACGATGACATGGTATGCTGGCGGCGGCGGCGGTGGTGGTTCTACAACTAGCGATTTTGGCCTCGGCGGCTCCGGTATTGGTGGAGATGGGGGCAATAACAATACCGCTGCAACGCCGGGAGCGGCTAATACAGGCTCCGGCGGTGGCGGCGGTAATAACAGCCAAGCTGGTGCGGATGGTGGCAGCGGAATTGTGATTGTGCGATACATGTTGTCCATACCGGAGGGGGCGATTCTTTGGTCGGGTCTTGATACAACGAACCTTACGTCGACGGCAGCGACGGCTGTGGCAACAGTAAACACGAACCTGACGGAAGCGGTCCTCGTCTGGGACGAGACGGATCAGGGAACGGAAAGCACGGGTGATTGGCCTAATAGCTTGAGTCTGGGCAGTCAGGATGCCGGTGAAGTGACAGGGCAGATGACGGATTTGTCGGAGAATACCGGTTATGTATGGCGCATGTATGGCATATCATCCGAGACGAATGGTTGGTCAGGTCCAGTATCATTTGCTTCGCTTGGTCCGCCGATCGTGGACGTGGGCGATGGTGCATTCCCGGTGGGTATAAATGATGCGACATTAAGCGGGGTTGTAACGGCCTTTAATGGTCCCTTGGAAGATGTACGCATTTTCCTCGGGGAGACGGATGCTGGGACGAGTTTTGCAGGCTGGGATACGAATTTCGTGTTTGATGTGGAGACGATTGTGGAAAACGAGATGTTCAGCACGAATGTTACGGGGCTGACATCGGAAGCTGCGTACTCCTATCGCGTGTATGCCACAAATGCGTTCGGGGCCGCGTGGTCGGATGCCGTGGACTTGGTGACGCTTGGTGCTGCAGATGGCACGTGGACGCAATCCGCCGGAGGAACCTTTAGCTGGTTTGACAACGCCAACTGGCTGGATGGCATCGTTGCGAGTGGTGTGGATAGAACCGCATCCTTTACCAATAACGCAAATGGTGCGCAGACAGTAAATCTCGATACCGAGGTTAGCATTGGGAATATCGAGTTGGATCGGAATCAGAACCTCACCATAGGTGGGCCTGAGATTCTCACTTTGGACGTAACTTCAGGTACGCCGACACTCTCAACGATAGGCGGACGCACGCTACGGATCGACAGCGTAATTGCCGGTAGCAACGGGATGGAAATTACAGGTGGAACGAGCAGCGGTGGGGTTGCCCTGCTTGGCGACAACACCTTTACCGGCGGCATCCTTCTCAACGGCAGTCTGGGCGACAACGCCACCAGAACGACCACTGCGGG
>PXBF01000080.1 GCA_003567005.1 PVC group bacterium | reverse complement strand
TACTACCATCGTCTATCGCAGCTCGCGCCTGACGAATAGCCGAAGGCTCCCAGTAGGCTGTCTTTCGCTGGGAACGCCAGGCTCCAGCCTGGCCCGTAGGTAGACTGCGCATAGCAAGCCCGCCGGACGCACGATGGACACACCATGCTCGGCCCACGCCAAGCCGCGCTTTCGGCCCTCCTTCGCCGAGGCTACGGCGGGTAGACTCCAGCGGGCTACCATCGGCACTGCCACCCGAAAAGAGCCTACCCGTTTCTTGTCGCTTCTGACTGCCTTTCACCAAGCTTCGCACCCAGCTTGTTCGCATCGCGCCTGAGTTGCTTGCGATACTTTAGCGGGGTCATGCCATACGCCTTCTTGAAGATACGATGCAGGTAATCTTTGGTGAAGAATCCCGTGTCCTTGCAGATCTCGTGAATTGGGAGGTTGGTCGTCTTTAGCAATTCAAGAAACGTCTCCAGTCGCTTACGACGCAATTCGGCAATAATGCTGCGCCCCAATTCCTCCTGGAACGCGCGCTCGAGCGCACGCCGCGTGATGCCTACCGACCGGACTATGTCATGTACAGAGAGATCCAGATCGAGATGATTCCACATGTAGCGCAGTGCTGCAGCCACATCAGGATTCGATGTAGCCAGCACATCCGTGCTGGTGCGCACAACCACTCCTGCTGGCGGAATCATAAGCGGCTGACTGGGAGCTGGTGCACCATGCATCATTTCATCGAGCAAATCGCAGGCAACACGAAATCTGTTCTCTCGATTCATATCGATCGAGGAAATTCGCGGAACATTGCATTCGCAAAATGACGCATAATTGCCATGCCCCAAAACAGCCATTTTGCCGGGCACTTCTATACCCGCGATGATAGCCCAGACAGAAAATTCCGCCGCCGCCTTGTCGTTATGCGCCAGAAGACCGACAGGACCAGGAATGTCACGTATCCAATTCACAAAACGCTGCGGTCTTTTTTTGCGTTCTGCATCCGTATCATTCGAGTTAAACCGGAGCAGGTGGCACGTCAACTCCAATTCCTTGGCTGCGGCATCAAAACTTTCAAATAAATCTCTTTGCATACTCCACGGATTATGCCCGACGAAGGCCACATGACGAAATCCACGCGCGGCGAAATGTTGTGCCGCCATACGCCCGGACTCCCACATATCAGGCAAGACTGCGGGCAAGGTCGCATCTTCAGGATGAGGTGCCTTGCCAATGCGGACCATTTTACAGCCTTTGTCCGCCAGCTCCAGAACGAGCTCGGTACCGGGCAAGGATTGAATCAAGGCGCCTGCGGGAAACATTCCCTCCGGCAAAACGCTGTCGTAATAATGAATGATGCTGCCGTCACCACGCCTTCTATGAAAAAAACGCGTATCTACAATTTGCCAACCGCGCCGCTGCGCCTCTTCTACGATGACAGACATGGCACCGCCCTGCCAATCACCATAATACTCACTCTCGATTGCCACCAGCGTTTGATTACGCCGCGAACGCGGCGAGACAATTCCAGCAGAAATTTCCATTGTCTTGTGCTCTGGCATACAACACACCATCCTTCATGCTTGTAAGAAAAATGAAGCATAAAATCCCCACAAGTACCAACGCAAAATAAGGCAATTGCTGAATCCGAGAATGGGGTTGTTACCGCTATTTTGCTCTGATACGTTTAATAACCGTGCCTAAAGGAGCAAAACACAAGAGAGGGAAGGTCAAGAATATGCGCAAGTTTATAAAACCCATGGTTCCGGCAGCACTCGCTATCCTCATGCTCGCCACACATGTGCATGGCTCATTCTACAAGGAGGACTGGATGTTTTCCCTGCGTCCCGATGAGAATGAGACGATGAGATCAATTGACCGGTTTGGACCCGTCGGCATCGGCATAGAGCTACATCAGCCTGCCTTTGTGATGAAAATCGGCAATATCGAAGACGGCTCTCCGGCAGCCGAGACAGGCCAATTACAACGCGGACAGATCATTGAAACGATCAATGGTGAAAGACTACAGGACATCGACCCGCGTATCCAACTAGGCAATATCATCACACAAGCAGAAGCCAAAGATGGCATTGTCGAGCTTGTGGTGCGCGATAATAAAAATGCACCCACCAAGACAGTCACGGTAGACATTCCCGTTTTAGGCTCCTATAGCGAAAACTGGCCGTTAGACTGCGAAAAATCTGACCGCATTGTCCGTGATCTGGCTGCATGGGCCTCCGAGCAGCGGGCTCAAATCAATACGGCCGGTGGGATGCGCATGCTATTTTTACTTTCGACTGGCGAGGAAGAAGATCTCGCGGTTGTGCGTGATTGGATTCGACAGTTGGCGCAGCGGTATGAAGGGGATGATATGATCGCTGCCAATGTAAACTGGAATTTAGGTTATGGAGCCATTGCAATAGCGGAATACTACATACGCACAGGTGATCAGACCGCCTTACCGCTTATTCAAGGGCTGGTGCGGGCAGCCGAGCACAATTACATGCCGGGTGGCTGGTCTACCCGAGGCAAAGGGGTTTGGACCTATATGGGAGGCGGACGCATGAGCGCTGCCGGTCTGCATGTCGCAACCTTTTTACTGCTGGCACAGGAAAGCGGCGTTGATGTGGACGAAGTCGTGCTGCAAGGTGGCTTACGCCAATTCATCCGTTATGCAGGACGCGGTAATGTCGCCTATGGTGACCAACGCCCCGAAACAGGCCATACGGATAATGGCAAGAATGGTGCGATGGCCTTTACCATGGCAGCCGCCGCAGCCGTCTCGCCAGAAGGCGAGGACTCCATGTATGCCAAGGCACGCGATATGTCTGCGATGCGTGGTTTCTATTCCACGCACTGGATGCTCCATGGTCATACCGGTGGTGGCGTAGGAGAAATCTGGCGCAGCGCCGCTATGGGATTGATGCATGGCGAAGAAACGGGACGCTATCGTTCCTTTATGGATAATCGCACGTGGTTTTATGAGCTGTCGCGTCGCTTTGATGGCTCCTTTGGAATTCTGGACGGCGATTACTATGGAACCACAGGGCGCTATGACAACCCGAACTGGGGTATTACAATGGGGCTCACTTACACAATCCCCCGCCGCACCTTGCGCATCTCCGGTGCACCACCAACCGAGCACAGCCATAAGGTATCATTGCCTGCCCAAATCTGGGGCACGGAAGCGGATAACGACTTCTATGTCCTGACACCGGCTACGCCTGCGCAAGGCAACAAGCCGGATGTACAGAGCGAGCGATTGGATGGCAATTCCGGTAGAGCGATTATGGCCCGAATCGCAGATGGAGATGAGGGGGTTGTGCGCAAGTACATGCATCACCCTGAATTTGAAATGCGCCGATCTGCCAGAGCGCGCATAAGACAAATGCCCGCGTTGGTCATGGAGGCATTACAATCCGACAATGCACGCGTCCGCGATGTTGGTGCAGCCGCTATCGCGGAAAACCAAGATTTACTGACGGATGAAACGATTGAGATCTTATTAGCAATGATTCACGACTCCGAGGAATCCTGGTGGGTTGTGGATCGCGCCTTGCAGGCATTGACGGGCGTTGATCCGGATCAGTTGGCACCACATATTGACCGGATATTGTATTGGGCGCAGCATGAAGATTGGTGGATGAGCAGCTCGGCTATGGAACTGATCATGCCGGTAGCTGCGCGGGGACACGAGCCAGACAAGATCATGTCGACGGTCGGACGCGTTGTTGCCGCCAACCGTCGTTTCCGGCGCTGGCGCCCGCAAATTTTCAGTCGCGGGTTTGAACATGCTTCCCCAGAAGTACAGCAACTTTTGCTGGAAACCTTGAGCATGGTTTACCAATCCTGGCCGAAGGATACGGATATGCATCAAGACCCGACCCATCCGGGATCCGGACCCGAGTTCATCCAAACGGTTGCACGCGCCATGGCAGCACAGGACGGCGGACTGGATCAGCTTTATACGCTGTCGCAAGAACGCTATCCAGAGCGGACCCTAGCACACCGGGAACTATTCCTGGGAAGCGACCGCATACAAGAGAATCCTGAAATGCAAGCACGCCTGATCCCGCTGACGCGTGATGAGTTGATCCCGGAATATGTTGTGGATCATGCCGCTACCTTGTGGCGGGCGTATGAAAATCCGGATCGAGACACGGAAGAAGCCTTGGAAGGCTTGGTTGAATTGTTCAATCGCATAGAGAAAGACACCTATGATTGGCATGACTATGGGCCGGAACGAACCGAGATGGAGGGGGAGTATCATACCTTTGACCCCATCGAACAGCCGCCAGTAGGCCAAGAACGTCGTCGTCTAGGCCGTTATCGCGATGTTACCTATCCCGAAGGAATGGAACACTGGAACCAACCGGCCTTCGATGCCGAAGCCGCCGGATGGCGTACCGGACTCTCGCCTTTTGCATCGCTAGACGGAGAGTTGCGCGCAGTCGGTGGTTGCAACCGGCATGAAAAGCGCGGAATGGCATTTTGCGGTTGCGGCGAAGAGCCGAATACACTCTGGGAAAAGGAAGTACTGCTAAAACGTGGCGTCTTCGAAATTCCTCCCTTTGAGGATGGCTATCTATACCGCATTCTCATCGGGGGAACCTCGCATGTAGGCTATGGTGATGGCACACATGTGTACGTGAACGGACAGGAAATCTACCGGAGGGAAAATGCGATTCGTCGTCGTGCAGGTGCTCGTCCGATTGGTACCGCCATTACAAGGGAATGGTGGTCAGAATTCGAAAGCGGCCAAACACACCTCGCAGCAAAAAGCTTCCTGAAATATTATCCGCAGAGTGGACGATATGGTAATTATTTGACGGTATTCCTGCGCCGCATGGAAATCCCGCCCTTATGGGATAATTTGGTAAAAGGTCTGGAGCTTACAGAAATGCGCGACGCCGAATGGCAAATATTGCAGGATCCTGACTCTAACGTCGATCCTGACGATGGCCGCTATCTATGGGATGGGCAAGTAACGGAAAATCCAGATGCCGTTGGTGCTTGGCATATTATAGACCAAGTAGACAATATAGAGGATTTTGACCCACAGAATCCACAGCGCCCCTCGCGCGGATGGAGCCCCCTCTTGCGTGAAATCGAACTAACCGATGATTTACGCACCAGTGAGCCGCTGTTTGTCTGGACAGGCAGCAAGCTATTGGATGTGGATGGCAAACAAGCCCTGCGAGTTGAACAGAAAACGGTTCAGGACCAGCCCTACTTATTTGTAGAAGCAGGTGGGTTTTCCCCCGATCATACCTTCGGCTGGACCGCACCCTGGCTCGTGTTTGAAAAACAATAAGTAGGCGTGCCCCAGCATGCCACGGCGTAGCCCAAAGGGCGAAGACGGGTCCCTGGGGCATCCCCGGGACAGCCCAAGGGACTGGGCTGCCCTGCTAAATGGAAGGTACAGCTTAAATAGCATCAACGGATAAAGGGAGCTCTTCTTGGAAACAAAAACCAACCCAAATGTATTGTTAATAACCGTGGATCAATGGCCGGGAAGCCTGATGGGCTGTGCGGGACATCCGGTTGTGATGACCCCTACCCTTGACCAGCTTGCCGCCAACGGTGTGCGCTATGCCAACGCCTATAGTGAATGCCCTGTTTGTGTCCCCGCACGCCGCACATTGCTCACCGGCCTTTCCCCTGCATCGCATGGCTGCCGCGACAATGGGCAAAAGCCGTTACCACCGGTACCAACACTCGCGCAATCGTTTCGTGATGCCGGCTATCAAGCCTATGCGGTCGGCAAGATGCATCTGATGAATCAGCGCGATCGAGCCGGATTCGACGACATATGGGTGGACGAGGAAGGACGTGGCGGGGAAGGCATCATGCAGGATGATTATGAACTGTTCCTCGGTGACAATGGCTTTCCCGGACAGCGCTTCACGGGCGGCATGAACAATAATCAATACTGTTGGCGCCCTTGGCACCTGCCGGAGAACATGCATGTAACCAATTGGGCTGCTTCACGCATGAGTCGCATGATCAAACGCCGCGATAAAACCAAACCGGGCTTCTGGTATCTCTCCTTTTCGCATCCGCATCCCCCACTCGCACCGCTGCAGGCCTATCTCGATATGTACCGCGACAAAACACCTCCCGCACCCTATATTGGGGACTGGGCAAGACTGGATGAAAATACGCCGTTGCGGGTGGCCGAACGAATCTACGAGAAGTCTGCACCACCTCCGCACGAAATCCCCGATGTGCTGCGCGCCTTTTATGCACAATGCACCCACATTGACCATCAAATACGGACGGTAATTGGCACATTACGCGATGAAAAACTTATGAATAATACCATCATGCTGTTTGCCAGTGATCACGGCGATATGCTGGGAAACCATAATTACTGGGCTAAGGATATGATGAATGAAGACTCTGCCTGCGTACCGATGATTCTGTGCGGCGCACCGATTCATGCGCGTACCGCCGACCACCGCGTTGATAAGCGCCTGGCTGGACTTGCCGATGTGATGCCAACCCTCCTGGATGCCGCAGGACTGCCCGTACCTGCCCACTGTGAAGGACAATCCCTACTGCACGACGCCGCGCGCAATCACATCTTTTGTGAATGGGCTTGCGAGGATAGAGTGAACCTCATGGTGCGTGATGCCCGCTACAAACTGATCTATTTTCCGCGTGCCAACCAGCGCTTGCTTTTCGATATGGAAGAGGATCCATGCGAACTACACAATCTCGCTGGCACCTCGGATCTGAAAGAGATCCAGCACCAACTGGAACAAACCTTGATCGGGTGCATGGCACCGGAGCAACGGAAAGCATGGACTACTGACGGCAAACTCACGGGTTTCCCGACAGGTGATCCGCCCATACCCGGCCCATCGTTCGGCATGGAAGGCCAGCGCGGAACCCATTGGCCGCCTCCTAGTGGACGCGCGCAATGGAATTAATTTCTGACTTCCTGATCTTGTCGAAAAATCATTTGCACTTTTTCTAACCCGCTTATCTCACAAACTTCGTAGCGAGAGCGTGAAGAGTGCGTCAGAGCGGGTTCGCGGCGCAGTGTGGCGGACGACAGTGTGTAGAAACACACGGAGATCGCCACGCAAGTCGCGTGC
>PXBF01000085.1 GCA_003567005.1 PVC group bacterium | reverse complement strand
GGGCTTGATGGTGAGGGGGCGTCGGGCAAAAGTCCCGCCGTACCGACAAGAACAGCATAGGCTTCAAATGGCATTTTTTTGCGCAACATGTTCAAGGGCACCAGCGCAGCCAGTTCGAGAAAGGCTTGGCGGTGTTGCTTGTATCCGAGCGCTTCCATGGTTTTGTGGTATAATACATCGTTGATCGAGCTATGCCGAATAGCGGCAAGCATATGCCGGCTTTTTTGCTCGAACCGATAGCACCCTGCCGCATACAGTAGACTTTGTGGATCTACGGTTGTTGCTTCTTTGAGGAGAATGGAACACGTGCAGGATTGGATGCGTGCGGCAAAAGGGTAGGCGCTTGTGTCTATCCTTTCGAGCTGGAAGGAGGGTTGTGCCTGTAGTTCGCGTTCGAGTGCGATTTCGATGGTGCCATTCGGTAATCCCGCTGGTGGTGCGAGTCCGGGAAAAAACGTAACATGCGCAATCACGCGTTTGTAGCGTGGGTCCGTGGCATGTCCGTGATGCTCCCAGTCGGCAGGATGAATATGCACTTCCACGTCACCTTCGACCCTGCGCAGTTCGGGTTTGATCAGTAGGATGGCATCGAGGAAATCGGGGCCAGCTTCCAGGTTCCAGCGCCCGGGATCCAGGACTTCGACGATTTCCCCGGTACGCGTATACATTTGTTTGGGGCGTAGCGCGGGATCAAACCATACGCATTGGATATGACGTTCAGAAAATAGGGTGGTGGATCCGTCGCGTAGGAGATGAATACGCGTCCCCTCGATGAGGTTGCGGTAGGCATCTGCTTTGGGTACACGCATTTCGGTATTTGTGCTGTAGGGCGTTTGCATGGCTACTTGCAAGTAATACTGCGGTCAGTCGATTCTGACAAGATTGGATTCCGGTGTTGCAGCATTTCTCATTATGGACGCCAACGCGTGAAAATTCGGGCTTTCACCTTCGCGTTGCGCGTTACGTTGGACCATAGGAAGACAGGGACGGTAAACACGTGTTCTCCGGTTTTCGGCGTTTGTCGTTTCGTCTTCAGGCGGCTGCGTCCATAATGAGAATTGCTGGTCGTGTTGGGATCCGGTTCTGATTCTACGCTTCACAAAGCGTTAGGATCGACGCATACTCCGAAGCGGTTAACGAAAGGATATGTTTATGGCAAAAAATAAAACGAAATGTATAGGTGTTTTGACGGCGGGTGGGGATTGTCCTGGTCTTAATGCTGCGATTCGTGGTGTTGCGAAAGCGGCGCTTCATAATGGAACGAAAGTGATCGGTTTTCTGGACGGTTTTCGGGGATTGGTAGAAAATCGCACCGTGCAGTTGGATGATGCTTCGGTAAGTGGCATTCTCACACACGGGGGGACATTTCTAGGATCGAGTCGAGACAAGCCGCACAAGATGAATATGGCGGGGCAGGTTATGGATATGACTGCCGTGGCGGCTGACAATCTGGAAAAACTGCATGTGGATTGTCTTGTGTGTCTCGGGGGGAATGGCACACAGAAAAATGCCCTTCGACTTTCTCGCAAGGGTAGCGTGCCTGTGCTTACTTTGCCGAAAACGATTGATAATGATGTGGCAGGTACGGAAGTTACATTTGGGTTCGATTCGGCCATGCAAATTGCGACGGAGGCCATTGATCGTTTGCACTCTACGGCGACGAGCCATCACCGTGTGATTATTTGTGAAATTATGGGACATAATGCCGGGTGGTTGACGCTGGGAGCCGGCATTGCCGGTGGGGCAGATGTGATTTTGATTCCTGAAATACCATATGACCTAAACCATGTCGTCGACCATATCAAGGCACGCCGCCACCACAATAAGCGTTTTTCTATTATTGCTGTAGCGGAAGGCGCGATTTCGGCAGAAGAGGCAGCTTCGAGCAAGAAAAAGAGTGACGAGATCACGTTGCATACGGAAAAAAATGGTCAGACCTTGATTGCTGAGCCGAAAGCGAGTCGCTTGGCGCGGGAGTTACAGCAATTATCGGGTATCGATGTACGCGTTACATCTTTGGGGCATATCTTACGGGGCGGGATCCCGTCTCCAACGGATCGGTTGTTGTGTACAGCCTTAGGAACGCGTGCAGGCCAGTTGCTGGCTGAAGGCGTATATGATGTGATGGTTGCAGTTCGCGGGCAGGCGTGTGTTCCCGTGCCATTGGAAGAGGTTGCCGGTACGACGCGTTTGGTTCCTACGGATCATCCATGGATCAAGACGGCCCGTCTGGTTGATACATGTATGGGAGATTAGGTGAAGAAAGAGGTACTTATGTATACGCAAGCAGAAGTGGCGGCAACGATTGATCATGCGGTATTAAAACCGGAACTGACGGAAGAGGATGTCAAGGTAGCGGCGCAGATGTGTCGCGATAGAGGTGTTTGTGCCTTATGTGTGCGGCCGAGCGATGTCGCCTTGGCGCGTGATGCGCTTACCGGAAGCTCGACAAAGGTGTGCGCCGTGATCGGGTTTCCGCATGGTTCGAATCGCAAGGAGACGAAAGCATTGGAGGCACGCTTGGCTCTTGAGGATGGGGCTGTAGAGTTGGATATGGTGATGAATATAGGGCGTTTCCTCTCTGGTTCGCATGATGCGGTGGAAGCAGACATTGCGGCTGTTGTTGAAGTAGCCCATGCCCAGGGGGCCATTGTGAAGGTGATTTTGGAAACCTGCTTGCTCCGCAAGGATGAGATTGCTGTGGCTTGCCGCATCGCACAACGTGCGGGGGCCGATTTTGTCAAAACCTCAACGGGTTTTTCTAGCGGAGGTGCGACACCGGAAGCCATTGCTGTGATGTTGGACACTGTGGGCGAGACGATGCAAGTGAAGGCATCGGGGGGGATACGTGACTGGAATGGAGCGGTGGGCTATCTGGAACAGGGCTGTTCTCGTTTGGGTATCGGTTCCACGGAGACGGTTCTGGATGGGGGAACTGCCTCCAGTGAATATTGAATCGGTGAAATGAAAGGAAGATTGCATATGTCCGACTTGTTTGTGGGAGGTGTACGATGGAAGGCAAAAGAATTTTGCTTTATGGGGCAACAGGTGGTATTGGTGCTGCATTAGCGCGAAGGTTAGTGGCGGGCGGGGCGACTGTGTATTTGGTTGCCAGAGATACCGAGAAGCTCTCTCGACTTGGTGATGAACTGAGCATGCCTTGGCAATCTGTAGATGTTTTAGAGAAGGATGCGTTCACATCCGTTGCGGAGCAAGGCCCAGATCTTTTGGATGGTTTGGTGTATGCCATTGGTAGCATCAATTTGAAATCGCTCAAACGTTTGCGTGCGGATGATTTTATGGGGGATTTTCGTTTAAACGCGATGGGAGCAGCATGTGCCGTGCAATCTGCGCTTCCCGCCTTGCAACGCAGCAAGGACGCATCGGTGGTTTTGATGTCCAGTATAGCCGCCGCTTATGGGTTTGCCATGCATGCCTCGATGGGGATGGCAAAGGGTGCTGTTTCCGGCTTAACCGTATCGCTTGCGGCGGAATTGGCCCCGCACATTCGTGTGAATGCGGTTGCTCCATCGCTGACACGAACACCGTTGGCTGCATCTATTTTATCCAGTGATGCGATGTCATCCGCATTGGCCAAACAACATCCGCTACAGCGGCTCGGTGATCCCGCGGATGTTGCAGCTCTTGCCTATTGGCTTCTAGGACCAGAAAGCGCCTGGATGACTGGACAAATCATAGGATTGGATGGTGGTCGGTCAGCGCTTTCCTGCAAGGGGTAGTGATAGAAAAGTGCAGAAAACTGGCTTTTTGGTACAGAATATGTTTCATGAAGAGAAATGAAACTATTGAAAATGTTAGTTGGCTTCGGGTTGCTCTTTCCTGCTGTGGTGTTGACCCAGGTCTTGTGGGATATTCTCCTTGCTGCACGCACGAATGTGGACGTGTTGTTTCCTTTGCCTGCTGTTGCGCTGCTAGCAGGTGCCATGGTTTGGGTATTTCTCTTTTCTTTTTTTTCGCGCCCCATGCGTAGTTATATACTTGCACATGAGTTAACGCATGCCCTATGGGGCATGTTGATGGGAGCACGTGTATCTCGTATCAAGGTAAAGGCGAACCAAGGTTCAGTGGTTTTGTCTAAAACAAATTTTCTCATTACATTAGCACCTTATTTTTTTCCTTTTTATACCGTCATGATCATCTTGGTTTATTTTATTTTCAGCCTTTTTTATGATATGCGTCCTTATGCACTATTCTGGTTGGGGGCGGTGGGTTTTACCTGGGCCTTTCATGTTACCTTTACGATTAATGCCCTGTTGCAGCGGCAGACCGATATAGAGCAACAAGGCCACCTTTTTTCTTATGTATTCGTGTATTTGGCCAACATACTGGGTATTTGTATCTGGGTAATTTTTGTAACGTCTCCGAACTGGGGGGATTTGGTTCGTTTTATGATTGTACGTAGTACGCTGGCGTGGGGTGCATTGTTGGCGATATGGGTATGGTTACATGGGGTGCGGCAGGAGATATTGTACGTGGTGATCCGTCGGAGCGCTTGACTTGCGCTTTTCGGGTAAGTATGATTTGTCCCACCTTACTATATAGGAAAAAGAGGAGGAAGGAATGACCATGTTCAAGAGCAGTAAGTTTGGCGGGTATGTATGGACGGTTTTGTTAGTGGCTGCCGTTGCCGTGCAGGCAGAGCGCTTAGAGCCTGTTTTGAGAGCGCACGAGGTTACGGGTGATGTAACGGTGCGTCGAGCAGGTGCTGATCGTTTTGAAGATATACAAGAGGGGCGCACGTATCCTTACGGCAGTCGTTTTCGTGCTGCAGCGGAATCAAGTGTTCGGCTTGCGATGTCGGAAGAGAGTTCCGTACGCGTTTTGGCCAATACAGAGATCCTTTTTGCGGAAGGGAGCCGCGATGCAAGTGTGAAGACCGTGCATTTATCCCGCGGAGAGGTAGAGGCGCGTTTAGGTCCGAATTTTATGGAAGGTGGGAATGTCCTTTATGTGGAGGCGGCCAATATCGTAAGCCAAGCGCGGGGGTCTCGCTATCGTGTGGCTGCACGATATGATGATGATTTGCATATCGTAATTGTGCGTGTTCTGGAAGGTGTGATCCGCGTATTAGGTGAGAACTTCGAGATTTCCGAGTTGGGTGAAGAGCAATGGGTTTCGATTCTAAGTCCACCTGACGAATCTTTTTTGCGTCTTAAAAACATGCGCGGAGAATATGAGATTACCGTCATAGACGAAGACCACAGTCCTCGGATAATAGCAACGGAAGAGGGTTCGGTTGTGAAAATCTGGCAGCGACTTGTTGTTGAAACAGGAGAGCGTGTTGTTACGGCGGTATTTAGCGATCCAGATGGTCGTGAGATAGAGACGATTGGTGTGATTTACGATGCTGGTGTGTTTGCTCCGTTTCTGGAAGATTTACGAGATGAAGATGATGAATTTCCTTGGGATCGTTTAGCGGATGATCCAGAGAGAGAGCGTCCGGCACCGCCAGAGAGAGACAATCCAATGCCGCCGGACGATTTCATGGATGAACTTGTCGAGCGATCCTTGGAGAGTTTAATGCCAGGGTTTGGCAGGACACCTCCTCCCCCCGACCCTCCGCGTCCGCCGGTGCGTCCGACCCCGACGCCACGTGGTCGTCAATAATTCGGTTATCCATGCAGCGGGTGCATCCGACACGATGCATCCGCTTTGTGTAAAAACAAGAGGGCAAGATGCTTATAAGCAAATTCAATAAGTTAATTCGTAATAAAGTGGTATGGGGTGCCTTTGCGGTAATCGTGAGTCTGTCCATGGTTGGTTTTTTTGCGCCGCAACCGCAGGAAGCACGTGAGCGACGCAGAGACGGAGTGGGTACGCTTTTTGGAGAGAGTATATCACGCGAAGAGTTCGCGCGGGCTCGGCTCTTTACGCAATCGTTTCAGCCTATGCGTGGTGGTGAAGAAGTCGAGCGCCTTATCGAAGAGGAAACCTGGCGTCGTTTGGCCGCTATCCGTTACGCTGAGAAGCTTGGTATGCATGTTTCCAATGATGAACTCGTTGAGACCATTCATGGAGATCCCTCGTTTTTTGAAAATGGTGTTTTTAGTATGCAACGCTATCAGTTTCTGATAGAGCAACAGTTAGGCATCCCTGTTTCCTGGTTCGAAGAATACATTCGTCAGGAGATCCTTTTGGATCGAATACGTGATAGAGTGCAGTCCAGTTTATGGATTCCTGCATCGGAACTAGAAGAGAATGCGGCACGCTTTACGGATACATATGAAGTAGTATATGTGAAGGTTCCGTTGGATATTAAGGCTACCTTATCCGTGGAGGTAGGAGAGGATGATGCGCGGGCGGTGTATGACACTTCACCTGATATGTTTCTGGTTCCGGAGCGCCGTCGCGCTCTGTATGCAGCTTTTTTGCATGCGAATTACTTGCGTCCTGAAGAGATAACCGCCCGTCAGATTGAAATGCGGTATGAGTCTGATCCGGATCGTTATGTGTTCACGGATCCTGACACGGGAGAGGAGACGCTTGCTTCGCTGGAAGATGTCTCTGCGGATATTCGGCAGGAGTTAGCACAAGACGAGGCAGAGGCCATAGCTGCAGAGTATGCCATGCAGCTGGTAGACGAGTTGAGCTTGCTGGATACTGATGCAGACATGCAGCTTTCATCCCTTGCTGCGCAGATGAATATTGGCGTTTCGACAAGTGATTGGTTGCGTGCAGGTGGTCCTGCTCCCGAGGATGTGTCTGCGGGAACGGCCTTTTTGCAGGCTGTATTTCAACTTTCTGCCACAGATCCAGCGCAATCGTTCAGTTTTAGCATTCCGGGAACGAATGCGGTTTATGTAGCGCAGTTGAAAGATGTGGAAGAAGCGTATGTGCCTGCGTTTGAAGATGTCCTCGAGGATGCGCTTGAGGTAGCGCGTCAGCAGGCGGAAGAGGCCGCATTTGATGAATACGTAGAAGCGTTGTATACGCGTCTTGTGGAGACGGCTCGAGAGGATGGATTTTTTGCGGCGGCAGAATCCGAGGATTTATCTGTAACGGAAATAAAGCCATTTACGCTTTATGACGCGGATCCGCGGGATATTCCCTTTTTTGGCGATATCGCGCCTGATCTTCTCCCATTGCAATCGGGCGAGATGACTCCGCCGATTCATACAGTGGAAGGTGCCGTGATTGCTTATGTAGTACAGCGTGAAGAAAGTTCGGCCCAGGAACGGTTGTCTTTAAAACCGGATATAGCGCGTATGATGCTAGATGGTTTAGAGCAATTGCATTTCAGTGCATGGAATGATGCCATTTTAGAAGAGGCTCGGAAGTAGCCGATCGTTTGTTTTGCATTACGGTCTATGTAATGGAATCTGGCTCGGCCTTCCGCATGTTTGGCAATGGCTTTGGTTGGTCAAGCCGACAACATGTGTTTCCCAATGTTTTCGCTTGATGAGGCAGTTTCCGCATGCCGTGCAATGGGTGTCCTGCGAGTTGTCGATATCGGGAATATTACCGCAATAGACGTACGCAAGGTATCGGCGTGCAACTTGTTGCGCATGGCGGACTATAGGCGAATCTGTTGCCGGGGTATGCATCTGATAGGCGGGATGATAGGCGGAAAGGTGTAAAACGGTTTGAGGGGAGAGCTCGTGGGCCACCCATTGGGCAAGTTGTTCGATTTCTGCAGGGCTATCATTCAAATCTGGAATTAACAGGTTTGTGATTTCCAGGTGAATCTTTGTTTCCTTTGCTTGTTTGGCAAAAGCTAAAACGGGATCGAGCCGTCCTCCACAAAAGGTTCGATAGAACGTATCTTGCATACTTTTGATATCGAGGTTTATCGCATCTATTACGGTTAACAATGATGCGGCAGGTTCTTGCTGTATATATCCATTCGTCACGAGAATGTTGCAAAGGCCTGCTTCGCGAGCACAGACAGCCGTTTCATATACAAACGGGTAAGAGATGATGGGTTCGTTATAGGTGTACGCTATTCCTGTGGCGTTTGATCGTAGTGCTGCCGTTACGATATCTGATGGGGTATATTTTGCGGATTGGCTATGACTGCTACACTGTGCGATGTGCCAGTTTTGACAAAACGAGCAGCGGAAGTTGCATCCGTAACCGCCGATACTGTATACCATACTGCTTGGGTAGAAATGATAGAGCGGTTTTTTCTCAATAGGGTCAAGTTGTTGGGCGGATACTCTCCCGTAACTGAGGTCAACAGGGATACCCTTGTGTACGGTTCGCATTTGGCAGTGACCGACTGACCCTTCTTGCAAGAGGCATTGGTGTGGACAGAGGGTGCATTGCCAAGCATCCTTCGTCCGTTGCTCAAACCATATGGGATGTGTTTTCGGCATGTTGCCCCTCGCGCTGTTGCATGCGTTTTTCCATGACGTGATCATCAATGAAGTACCCTGGCGCAATTTCCTCGAGACGGTCCCGAACCCTCTGGAATCCGCATTTCTTATAGAAGGCAATGGCGCGATGGTTGTGTCGGTTGACTTGCAACCAGAGGGACTTCACATTAGCATCGATAGCCAAGCTTTCGAGAAATTGCATCATGCGTACTGCATATCCGCACCCATGGTATGTATGGAGTAAATAGAATTTTGAAATTTTACCCGTTTGGTCGATGTGTGGAATCCAGGCCAGATAGCCAATGTATTCTTGCGGTTCACGTACCAAGAAATACTGGGTGCCTTCCTGTATTTGTTGCTCGATGGCGCTTGGTGATTGCCATGCTTCGAGCATGTAAGCCACTTGTGCTTGTCCAATGATAGGGGTGAATTGTTCACGCCATATGGGTATGGCGAGCTGGGCAACGGTTTGGATTGTTTCGGGGGTAGAGACTGACTCAAATACCAGCTCTTTCGTTTCTTTTTGCAGGTTCATGACGCAGGTGTATTTTTGCGGGCTTGTTCAGCGGCCATGGCCTCTCGCATGGCTTCGCGTTCCTTTAAGAGTTCTACAAGTAGGTATTTAACGGTCCATTGTTCGGAATGTGCCGTCACAGATGCCCAGAGGGGGCGCGTTAGTCCAATCTCCCGGTATCCACGCATAAATGTATTAAGTTGGCGTTCTTGCAAGCCGGACATGATAACTGCACGTGGTAATTCTGCTGTTTGTCCCATATTCGACTGGTTGGGTAGGGCGGTGGCTTGCGCCAGAGTGAGAGGTAGCGTCTCTGCGGCAATGACAATAAGGGAAACCTTTTCCATGCCCCATGCGGGAAACTTTTCGTATAAGGTAGTCTGTTCATCGGTAGAAAAGCCGCTGATGAGTACAGCAGTGTTTCCGTGCATTTTTTGGTCGGAATCGCCAATGGGACGAAAGGTGGTCTCGGCTTTTGGCATATGTATTGTTCCTCTCTGCTTCTATTCCTTGGCATGTAAGGCAAGGCTAAAGATTCGGGGCGGTGGCGTCAATCAAAACGGGTTCTGCCGCAGGCGTTCTACTTGTGTCAGCCAAATGGGCTAGAGCCTATACTGCAAACATGTTTTCAGATTCTGGGGTGTTATCGTTCAGCCTTCAGGGGGTTACATCCATAAGAATTGCAGGTTCACCCGCTGTTCCGTATAGCCAGAGAAAAGAGAGGAGGATAACGAAAAAGAGCGTGAGCATCACGGTGAGCTGGTTAAAGGTGAAGCGATTGGTACGGACGTTGGTGAGAACGGTTCCTATTCGGTTTACAACGTAAAAATATGCGAGTAAAGCGATACCCAGTGTAAGCGCGAATCCGAGTATTTTTTGTAGCGTCAATGCGCCGGCGATGGGTAGGTTGGGGCCGAATAGTGCATATACGGCAAAACCACCGAAAAGGCCGCCGCATAAACAAGCGAACCCAAAACCAAGCGAGACGGCCGCCACCCAAGGGTCTCTTGGGCAATCGATTTTTCGCGTGGGTTTTCCGAATAGAATGGCAGAATATTTGACAAAGCTGAGGGTTGTGCCAAGGTTGATCGCGAACATGGCGAGCCCCCCCCAGTCTCCTTGCAAGCCATCCGAGATGAAATATTTGGAGATGCTGCCATTGAAGAAGGGGGCTCCTGTAATGCCCAGCATTCCGGCCAGGGTTCCGATGCCAATTGCGGGCATGGTGCGCATGACACCTCGGATTTCGGCATAGGACCGGCGATGATATGTTTCAATGATTGTGCCAGCCGTCAAGAAGAGGAGGCCCTTGAACAGGGCATGATTGATGATGTGATATAGTCCTCCATAGAAGGCTGTTTCCGAGCCGAGGTTGATGCCCATCACGATCAGTCCCATTTGGCTAACCGTGTGATAGGCGAGAATGAGTTTGATATCCTTTTGACAAATGGCGAGCAGAAATCCCACAACAGAGGTAATAAAGCCCAGCGTGAGAAAAAAGGTAGTGGCATCAAGCTGAGAGGCGAACACATGGCTGACACGGATTAGCAGATATACACCGGTTTTGACTTGCACGCCGGATAATACGGCAGAGACGATTGCCGGGGCACTTGGGGCACCATGTGCCCGCGGTAGCCAGCTGAAAAGGGGGAACATGGCAGCTTTCAGTGCAATGGCCGTCATGATCATGGCATAGGGGAGGATGACGGATTGCGGTGATTCCAGTGTAGCAATACGTTCTTGCATCATATGTAGGTCGAGCAGGCCGGTAATACGGTAGATAAACCCTAGTCCCAAGAGCATAAAGGCCATTGCAATGAAATTCATCATCAGGTAAAGCATGGCATCATAGACTGATTGTTTATCCTGTTTGTACATGATCAGGATGGCAATAATGAGCATGCTGAGTTCGATGAGCACGTAGATGTTAAACAAATCGGCACTTAGAAAGATTCCAAGCAGTGAGGCTTCGAGGCTCATGAACAGGAAGAGAAAGGTTTTATCCAGGTAATGGGCTCTCGTGCTAAAGAGCAGCGTGCCGGTGCAGAAGATGGCACCAAGCATGACGAGAGGTGCCGATAGCCTATCGGCAACGAGACGAATGGCAATGCCTTCTGGCCAACCTGCCATCAGGTGTTCGATCGCCCCCCCCCCTCTTACCACATAGAAAAGCCAGATCGATAAAGCTGTCACAAGAAGATTGGCGAGAATCATACATTGGTGATAGCGCTTTTGCGGTAGGAAATAGGCAACGGCAGCACAGGTTACGGGCAACAAGATGATGAGATATAAAATGGATGAAAATGTCATGTTATTTTTCCACGCGGCTACAGAGGATATTCCATTCGGCAGTGCGATAGCGGTAGGCCACGCGCATATACATGGCGAGGCACATGGCGATCACGGACACCCCGATGACGATGGCCGTAATCATTAGGGCTTGCGGGACAGGGTCTGCCATCACATCCACAGGTGTTCCGCTTATAGGGGGGCGCGCTTGTTCCGGTAGGTTGGACATGGCAAAATATAAGATAGCTCCCATATCCATAATGCCGACCGACATGATGGTCTTCATAATATTTCGTTGTGTCATTGCTCCAAATAGCCCAATGAAGAAGAGAGCAATCGCGAGCTCTGAGATACCTATCGTGTTTATAAATGCCATGTTTGTCCACTTCCTTGGAAAAAAGCGAATCGCAGAACGGCCACCCCTAAGCCGAATCCAACCTGTACGCCAATGAGTATATCCATGAGTGTTAAATAATGCTTCTGCCATGCGGGGTATTGTGCCACAACGCCCGTGAAGAGAAAGAATAGCGGGACTAGCATAATAGCAGCTAGAAAGACACGTTGTAGACTATGGAGTACTTCGCTATCCGTATCTTCTAGGGGAAAAATCACATAGCGAGCAATAAAGAGTGAGGCCAGGATTCCTCCTCCTTGAAATCCTCCTCCTGGTGTATAGTGGCCATTAACTATGATATAGAAGCCAAACAGGAGCATGAACGGAAACAGGAGTCCGATCGTAATCTGCAGGATGAGAGAGTCTTCTGACACCCTTTCAGTTTTCATGCACGTCCTCCTCGATGCTTCCTTTACTGTCTCCTTCCATATCGACTTTCCGCGGCAGGAACTGTTGCATACCGATAATGGCGGTGAGTAGGATCAGGGCTTCAAACATGGTGTCGTACATACGGTAATTCAATAGTATGGCTGCAATTGCATTTTTTGAGGAAGTATCTTGCTCGAAGCTAACTGTGATGTTTTCGTATAGCGTGGGTGGTAAGGTTTCTCCATGTTGCGCTTGTAAGAGAATCACGGCAAGAAAAGCTGCCAAAATCAATATTGCTGACATTGTTACACGCACGTCGGTCTTCTCCCTGTTTTCTCAGATACCGGCGGTATCCTGCAATTCTTGTTCTTCGGCTGGTGGCTGCAGACGCTCGAAACGTAGTTGTGATTGGGCTCCACGCATCTGAATAAGCATTTCCAATTCCATCATGATGTAGCTTTCCTCATCCGTGTACGCCACAATGCCTTTATCATCTTCTTCGATAATGAGGTCGTAGGCTTCATTTTGTAACGCTTCCGCACGTGATTCTGGCACAAAAACGATTTGCAATTGGTATTCGCGGATGAGGAAAAACTCGCGTATCTCACGTAATGCCCGGGTGCGCATGAGATGGTGCATATAAGGATCCGCCAAATGTTTAGATTTTTCGTTTCCTACGACTCCAATGGTGTAGACGCGATTTCTCTTGAGCGCAGCTAGATAAAGAAGCGTAACCAGTCCACTCCCAATAACGGCTTCTGCCACTGCCAATTCGGGGGCCGCAATGCGCATATACAAAAAGGCTGCCATAACGGACAGAACGGCAAGATGAATAATGGCGTTGCGCAAAAGACGGGCTTGGATGGCTAGCAACGCAAAGAGACACATGGTTACAAGGATGGCGCTATTGATCATGTCGTCCATCCTCTTGGGTGTCGATTTTGGATTTTGGCAAATGATAGCCGCTACTCCAGGCCGAGCGCGCGATGGCGTGTGCGCTAACGGCTACGGTTAAGAGTTCAAAAAGCAGAATCATGGCCAGCTTGAGGAAAGAGACATTCGGGCCTGCAAGTACCATGGCTCCCAGTGTAATGGTAACAAAACCCATTGCTTCCACTTTTGAAGTAATGACGATTCGGGCATAGAAGCTTTGGAGGGTCAAGACGGCAAATACGCCAAACCCAGTTATGAAGATACCCATCACGATGGTTGTGTATCCAATGATATTTTGCACTGTGCCGAGCATTTACAGTACCCCTTTTCGCTCTACAAAGCGTGCTAGCAGCACGGTTACGAGAAAGCCAAGCATGGAAAAAAGCATGGCAAGGTCGAGGAGGAAGACTTCTTCATGCAGGAAGGATGCGAGCATGATGCCGAGTGTGACCTTGCTTGTCGTGAGTCCCAGCCCCAGCATACGATCCCATACGGTGGGTCCTATCATAGCTCGAACCAAACTGCCCATCGCAGATGCTGCCATCAATCCGATGATAATGCTCCAATCATTCATGCCCTTTTCTCCTGCGGTGGTTCCAAAACCTGTTCGAAACGCCCTTTGATCATCTCGCTGGCTTCCTCCATATTGTGTGTGACAGATTCAATCCAAATCACCTTAAAAAGGCCTGGCTGATAGTCAACGGTCACGGTTCCTGGCGTAAGGGTAATCGCATTTGCTACCAAAACAGCATGAAATGGATTTTGCATGGTAGTGGGTAAGTTGACAATGTGCACATCGATACGGCCTTTGATGGTGATGTACATGGCATGAATCCCTGATTGAAATATAGCCAGGATTAAGACGCCAATATAGTGTAGGAGTCCTACTGGATGGATTCGAAAAAGTTCATGGTAGTTGCTTCGTAAAAGATAGCGGTTTGTCAGCGTGAAAGATAGCCACGAGAGTCCTGTTCCTACCGTTATGGTGGTTAGGCTCATTGATTCATTCCAAACTGCCCAAAAGCCTGTCCCTAAAAGCACAAAAAGGGCAAAAATACCGTGTTTGTGTATGGTTGTCGGACCTATGCTCTTCATGTTTTACGCTCTCTGCTCATGTTAGCATGCATCCCAATTGATCTAGCGGGATTTGGCGAAGGGGTGCATGTATGCCGTTTTATAGAAAGCGTGCATCATATTCTGCAGAATGTATAACAGCAAGCTAGAACGAACTCTCATTATACATTTGATTGCAATGTTATCGCAAGGCGCGTGTTGCCTTGGCGACAGCAAGTGTACGTGATGCTAGGGAAGCGGCTCGGCTCAAGGCATACATGTCCTCGTGAGCTGGTTGTTGTGCCGCGACGCCATGATGACCGCAGTCAGTCTTGGTATCCCCATCTCCGACAAGAATCATGCCATGCACGAGCATGATGTCGTGTAGGGCCCGTATTGTGGTTTCCTGACCACCAAAACGTGCGGCGCCAACTGCTACGGCGGCGCCAACTTTGTTCAGGAGGGCTTTTCTGGATCGCAGTTTGCGTGATTTGTCAAAAAATGCTTTCAGAGGGGCTGCGACGGTGCCGAAGTATACGGGGCTTGCGAGTATGATCGCATCTGCTTCTTCCAGAACCCCGTAGGCATCTTCCAGTGGTGTCCCTTCATAGCAGGTTCCCGGGCAGGGGTTTTGACAGACCGCGCAAAAAGGGTCGCCGGATGCTTCTAGAATGTCAATTGCATGCAAAATGGTGGTTTCTGCCTGATCCGCTGGTATTGCATCTGCGATGGCTTGTAAAAGCTGTGCGGTATTTCCTTCTGTACGGGGGCTTCCGTTGATTGCAATGATTCGCATAATTTTGCCTCCTATATGATTAAAACCCATTCTGTTACTTGCGCGGCGCCTTAAAATACGTCAAGTTTAGATATTGCGTAGTTATGAACGGTTGCTGATTGGTTTATGCAACTTTCCTTGCATACGAAATGATGAACCGTTACCCGCATGTTATGATAAATCGTAATTTGATAAAATTTGTATCTTGGCCGTTTGCAAGTGGATGACTTCTCGTATGAATATTCTCCGTTTATATGTATCGCGCGCTTTTTACAAGACGTTTTTTGCGACGGTAGCTGTATTAACTTTCATCATCAGTATCGGTGGTTTGTTCAGAATAACAGATCTATTGGCCCGTGGTATAGAGCCGGGCCCTGTGTTACAGGTATTTTTGAGTGGATTGCCGAATGGGATGATTTACGCGATCCCTGTGTCAAGTCTGACAGCGGCGCTACTGGTGTTTGGTCGGTTGTCTGGTGA
Organism: PVC group bacterium; assembly: GCA_003567005.1. Taxonomy (GTDB): domain Bacteria; phylum Verrucomicrobiota; class Kiritimatiellia; order UBA8416; family UBA8416; genus T3Sed10-140. The sequence goes on along the minus strand of PXBF01000085.1, from coordinate 11,558 downwards.
TTCTGAGGTTACGGCTATGCGCGCATGCGGAGTCAGCATGGCGCGTGTGGCATTTTGGTTGTTTCCCTTTTCGCTTGTGGCGTCACTATTATGTCTGTACTTGAATAGTGAGATGATCCCCTTGCAGTATTATCTGCGATGGCGGGCTACATCCGAGTTGCGTGCGGATTCTGCTTTGCATTTGCTTGAGGTGGGGAGAACGGTCTCCATTAGTGATGAATTGCGTTTGTTTGTGGGGGCTATTGAGGATGATGGAACCCTTAAGCAAATTCGTATTTTCGATGAGCGTGATGGTGGTCGACTACGGGAAATCAAGGCAGACCGAGGGATTGTGGAGACGGATTCGGATACCGGAGCAGTGTATTTGACTTTGGAGCGTGTGACGATTGATCCGTTTCAGTTTGAGAGTCCGGGGGCTGCCTACAGTGATCGTTGGCAGATGCGATTAGCTCAGGATACACGGCAAACCTATGTGCAACGCGACAAGCATCGAAACTTTCATGATCTGTTTGTATTGTCCCGAGAATTGGTAATTGAAGCAGAGCGTTTGGTTGAGGGGCGTTGGCTGACAGAGCGGGCCAGGCGGATGCAACAAGAAGCCTATGCTGAAGCAGAAAGGTTACGTCGCGAGGCATGGTATTCACATGAGCGTGTTAGAGAAAAAGTAAGCCAGCTGCGAGCCCGATCTGTCGAACTTGAATCTTCAGGCGAGGGAGCCTTGCTACAGGATCATGCTACGCAGCTAGAAAAAGAATCTGCCGCGGACTTGGTTCGAGCGGAATACAAGGCGCTGCAAATGCAACAGGATGTTGCGCCGAAAGTGGCATTATTGTTGCGGCAAAGTCGTATTGCGCAGGAGGGCATCGGAGAGTCGGAGGAGCGTCTGCGTGAACGTGCGTTGGATATGCGTATTGTATTGCATCAGCGGTTGCTCTTGTCATTTTCCCCGATGCTTTTTCTCTTCTTTGGGATTCCGATGGGAATAAGACCCCATCGGCGGGAGACTTCCATTGGGATAGCCGCCAGTCTTGTGGTAATGTTTATGTTTTATATTATTTTGACCCTGTTCGGAGAGTTTAAGGGGCACCCCCAGTTACGCCCTGACCATTTGGTTTGGATACCGGGAGGCGTAATGGTTTTGGTGGATCTTGTCTTGTTGCGTCGGATGCGCTAGGTGGGCATGTAAATGGCAGGTGAATAGACGGGGATATGTTATGGTCCAATGCGGCAAAAGAATTCCTGACAGAGAGCATGCCGTATCTGTTTCATTGCCGACCATGCGAGATGTTGTGGGTTATGAAAAACAGCAGCCGACTGTGATGCGTTCGATATGCTCTGGCTATCCAAGGTTTGTTTGTCACTGGATGGTGCGGAAGGTGCAGGCGTTACTTGGCCATCGCGTGGTGGCTGTTCGTGATCCCGTGGCCGCGGAGCATCTGCAACGTAGAACAGGCCATGCGTTGGAATCAATTGGAGGATTGCCGTTTGGCGCGTTGCGTTTACCTGATGGGTGTAGTGCCATGCTGGAGCAAACGATTCGTTATTTTTTACAGCATACGGGATTACAATTGTCTTCTCGCGCTGCAGAGGACTTTCTCGTGCAGCATGGCATTCTGGCGCATGCCGAGCCGGAGAGTTGTGTTCATAGGGAAGAGCCAGAGAAAGTTGTTTTAGCGTATCTGGCTCGTTTATACCATGCCGAGGAGCAGCAGTTGACTCTTTTTCCTTCTGGTATGTCGGCATTTTATGCCATTTTTGATGCTATTGAGACAATCCAGTATCAACATGGTCGGTGGGAATGGTTACAAATCGGGTGGCTTTATTTGGATACGAGCGCGATTCTTAACCGGTATGCAAAAGAAACGCGCGTATTTGGTATTCATGCCTTGGATGCGTTGGAGGCGTATCTACGAGAGCATCATCGCCAAGTAGCTTGCATTACGACAGAAATTCTAACCAATCCTTTATTGCAAACGGCTGACATCGTGCGGTTGTCACAACTTTGTCGGACATATGATATTCCGTTCGTCATTGATATTTCCATGCCGACTCCCGTGAATGTTGATGTATTGCCCTACGCGGATGTGGTGATTGAAAGTTTGACCAAGTTTGCGAGCGGTCATGCCGATGTGATGGCGGGTGCGGTCGTTATGGGGACTGGTTCACATTGGCCAGCCGAAATACAGTCTTGCATGATGAAGTGCAAGCCTTATGCACGTGATATGCATGTGCTCGCGCATCATATTCAGGATTATACATCTCGCATGCAGCGTATAAATACAACTGCCGAGTTGTTAACCTCTTACTTTCGGGATCATCCACATGTTCAACAGGTGTTTGGTGCCAAACAGAAAGGATCCTTTGCAGCGTATGAGCGTGTACGGCAAAAGGATGGAGGCTATGGTGGCGTCATATCTGTAGTCTTTGACCGCCCGCTCGAAGATATCTATGATCACCTCGGATTGCTCAAGGGACCGAGTTTTGGTACGGTCTTCACGTTATGTATGCCATACGTATATTTAGCGCATTATGACTTGGTTTCCACGAAGGATGGTCGTGCGCAGTTACGAAGACATGGGGTCGATCCTGAGTTGTTGCGGATTTCCGTAGGGCTTGAGCCAGTCGAGGAGATCATGGCAGCATTTGATGCTGTTTTGTTGTGAGTAGAATAAAGAAACAAATTGGGGCAGGTTGTCGCAGAAAGGGAAACAAACATGGAACGTCCATTATTTTTGGGGCTGGATTCGAGTACACAGGGACTAAAATGTACCCTCATTGATGATCAATTACAGATTGTTTACGAGCGTGCTCTGAATTTTGATCGTGATTTGCCGCAGTTTGGGACAACTGGTGGGGCGCATATTGGCGAGGATGGCTTGACGGTCACCAGTCCTGCTCCCATGTGGGTCGCTGCTTTGGATTTGCTTTTGGAGCAGATGCAGGCTGATGGTGCTCCCTTGGATGCAATATGTGCGATCTCCGGATCTGGGCAGCAGCATGGCAGTGTCTGGCTTAAAGATGGGTCCGAAGATATTTTGGCAAATCTGGATGCACAAAAGCCTCTGGGGTCACAATTGGCTGGAATGTTTGCGACAGAAGATTCTCCGATTTGGATGGATTCAAGCACGAAAGAGCAGTGTAGGGCACGAGAAGATGCCTTAGGGGGTGCCCAAGCGACGGCGGCGCTCACGGGGTCGCGTGCTTATGAACGTTTTACCGGTAACCAGATTGCCAAAATGTATGCGCAACAACCGGAGGTGTATGATGCAACGGAGCGGATCTGTCTGGTGAGCTCGTTCATGGCCACGCTTCTGAAGGGGGCTTATGCACCGATTGATGCGAGTGATGGTTCGGGTATGAATCTCATGGATATTCGAACCCGCACTTGGGCTCCTCAGGCTTTGGCATGTACCGCGCCCGATCTCGCATCAAAATTGGGAAAGATTGTTGCCTCGCATGCTGATATTGGCACGCTTCATCCTTATTTTGTTTCCCGGTATGGATTTTCGCCGCGAACGCGATTGGTCGCCTGGTCCGGCGATAATCCGAATAGTTTGGCTGGACTACGCTTGCAGGAGGCGGGTGACATTGCCATCAGTATGGGAACCAGTTATACGGTGTTTGGGTTTTTACGCGAGGCACAACCTTCCGCGACGGAAGGACACATCTTTGTAAACCCGGTAGACCCGGATGCCTTTATGGCGATGGTTTGCTACAAGAATGGAGCATTGGTGCGGGATCGAATTCGCGATGCGTCGGCGGATGGATCCTGGGATACGTTCAGTGCTCTAGTTGCAGATAGTCCGGTAGGGAACGATGGACAGATCGGGTTTTATTTCTTTGATGCCGAGATCACGCCCCCAATTCACCAGACAGGGGCCCGTCGTTTTGACGCGAACGATAAACCGGTGGGTGCATTTGCACCAGCTGCGGAGTGCCGTGCCGTGGTGGAGGGGCAATGTTTATCCATGCGGTTGCACGGGGCAAACATTGGGTTTTCCCCAAAACGCATTTTGGCAACGGGCGGGGCATCGGTTGATCGTGAAATGTTGCGTGTGTTGAGTAATGTATTTGGTGTTCCGGTATTTATTGCTGCAAAGTCAGACTCTGCATCGCTTGGTGCATCCTATCGGGCCTTGCACGGTTGGCGCTGTTGGCAGGAAGATCGATTTGTGTCTTTTGGCGAATCTTTGGGTGGAGAGCCACCGCTTACATGTGCCATGGAACCCGATGCTGCCGCGCATGCTTGCTATACGGACATGATGGAACGGTATGCGAATTTGGAATCAAAATTGATAGAGGAGGAGGCCTGATGCAAATCGAAAGGATTTCGTATGCTGGTTGGGAAGATTGTGTGCGGCTGAGCAACGGGACGATTGAGTTAATCATCACGACACTCGTTGGTCCTCGTATCATTCACTGCGGTTTTTGCGGTGGACAAAATCTTTTTGCGACGATCCAAGACGAGTTGGGTGGACGCAATGAATCTGACTTTCAATTGAGGGGGGGACATCGGTTCTGGATTGCACCGGAAGATATGACCCTGACCTATGAACCCGACAACAAACCTGTGGAAGTAGAGTATGTTACCAATGGGGTACGTGTTCGCTCGGCAGTTGGCGAACGTTCGGGCTGTCAAAAACAAATCACCATCACCATGGATGTCGAAGCCGGTAAGGTTGATCTTGTGCATCGACTCACGAATTGCGGTGACGTAACGCGGCAAGCGGCTCCTTGGGCATTATCCGTAATGGCTCCGGGCGGGATTGCCGTGATTCCGCTACCGCCGAAAATTCCTCATGCTGAGGCTTGGTTGCACAACCAGCTTTGGACGGTATGGCCCTACACGGATTTTTCGGATGGTCGCTGGACGTTTGGCAAGCATTACCTTTTGTTCAGACAGGATGTCACGAAAGGACCCGCTAAGCTTGGGATCGCCCAGCGAGAGGGCTGGGCCGCCTATCAGTTGGGGGCAGATATTTTTCTCAAGCGGTTTTCATTCGACGAACATGCGACCTATCCTGACGGTGGTGTCAATTTCGAAACCTTCAGCAATGAACAAATTTTGGAGCTCGAAACGCTAGGTGCACTTGTCGATTTGGCGCCGGGAGAAAGTGCAGAACATACGGAAGCCTGGGAATTGCAAACAGGTACCCCGCCTATAATAGATGAACAGTCAGCTGCAGCCCTCTTCCCTGCGAAATCCTAATATAAACCTTATAAAAGTATCGCTTTTTCGCGGCAATCAGGGTTTGCTATATAGAAGCGGTAGCGCTAAACTATTCATTTGTAATCAATGTTGGTTTTTGTAGCATGTCATTTGATGTGATACCGAACTGTAGATCCGTTTTGTGGATGTTTATGAGCACCTGTTTGTGCTATTTGTAAAAAGGATGTTTGGGGTCAAGAGAAAGGGCTGTATTCATGCAGAGGGAAAAACGTAATGATGTATTGAGCGGAAAGAGGTTTTGTATCTTTTTCGGGCAGCTTTTACTTGCTGGCTTGTCGCGCACCGCGACAACTTGTCATTTGGGTTTTTTACACCGTAAGCGCAGAGGCAGCGCGCGACTCTTGTCATGGCGTCCTGCGTGTGTTGTTTGTGTGATGTTGGTATTAACAGCCGGGGCAACTGCTTGGAGCGCTTCCGAGGAAGGCCAAGTGGTGACGGTTTCTGAGAAGGGCGCACATACCGAGGCGGTTAGCATTCCTGAGCGTGCGTTGGAGGATCAAGACGCACCGGTTGAGCAAGAGGAGGAAGAGGGGCGGTCTCCTGCGTCGACATTTCAGGCAGAGCTAGATGCTTTGCGTTCCGCCTATACAGCCTTAGAGGAGGATCGCGCAAGACGTCGGGAGGCTGTCGAATTACGCATGATTGAATTGATGGTTCGTGCGGAAGAGAAGCTTGCGCAAATAGACATGCTCGAGCGCGAGGTAACGGAGACGCGCGAGCAACGGGATCGAGCGGTTGAGCAACGGGATCGAGCGGTTGAGCAACGGGATCGAGCGGTTGAGGAACGAGATGTTGTGTCAGAAGAGTATGCTGAACGGGTTGCGAATTTAACGAATACGTTAGAGGATGCACGCAGGAATCATCAAGAGGCGTTAGAGGAGATCCAGGCATTATCCACAACCTTGCAAGAGGTACGTGCTGCCAAGTCGCAGGCAGAGGATGCCGCTGCCACACGTATTGCTGAATTAGAAGAGAGCTTGAACGCTGTTCGCGGGGCTTTAGAAGACACGCAAGATGCGGCGCGTGCAAGAGAAGAAGAGTTGGAGTCGCGAATTAGCACATTTCGGGACCGTGAGTCGGCTTTACAAGCGCAGCGGGAAGAAGACCAAGCACAATGGGAGTCCGAGCTTAGTGCAGCGGAATCGCGCATTGCTCAACTCGAAGAGGACCTTTCCGTTGCCGAGCAGCAATTGGATTCCGATCGGGAGGCGGCTCGTGCGCGTCGCGCAGAATACTTGGAGACTGAAGAGCGGTTGCAAGCATCATTCGCTGAAAAACAGGCTCAATACACCCTTTTGCGTGCAGAGTATAACGCGTTGCAGAAAGCGACCGGCCAAGCATTGAAAGCGAGAGGAGAGTTGAGCGAGGCGCTTGCGGCTGAGAAGCTTGCACGCGAAGCAGAGGCGCGCGGTGCAGCAGCAGCTAAAGCGGATCTTCGCCAGCGTTTGGCGGCAGAAGAGAAACGCGTTAATGCCATGGCAGATGAATTACAACGTATTCAGGCGCAATGGCAACGTTTCAAGACGCAGTCAGAAGCGCGCATGGATGCGTTAGAGGCAGAGCGGGATGAAAAGGCGCGTCTTTTACATGAAGGCACGCTGGCAATGGGAGCGATTCGAGGTACGATCGAAGAGTGGGAGGCACGCTGGGAAGCCGAGCGCGCAGAATTAGAGAATGCACTGAAAGAGCAGTATCAGCTTTTGCAGGCAGAGCGAACGAGGTTTGCGGAATCGAAAGAAGAGTTGGCTTTGCGGGAGGAAGAATTGCAAAAGAAACTGGAAGCAGCAGAAGCGGCCTCAGAGCTAGACACTGCGGCGGTAGCCGATCAGATTGCGACGTTGGAAGCAGAGCTGGCGCAACGTGATGCTGCATTAGCTGAAATGCATGATAGTATCCGGGGGTCTGCTCTCGACCGTGCCATACAGGAATTAACTTTGATCGAGGAAGAGTTTGCGCAAGCGGAGAGCGAGTGGGAACAAGAGCGGCAGGAGATCGCTGAACGCATCGAGACGCTGGAGGCTGTGGTTGCTATGCCTGATGATTCGCGTGAGGAATTGTCACGTTCTTTAGCCGCCGAGCGACAAAGACGGGAGGCACTGGAAGAGCAGGTGCGGGAAAAAGAATCGGCCTTATCCGAATCCGAGGCTTTGCGGGAGGAGGCAACCGCCGCTCTTAATCAATATTATGATACGATGCGGAAGCAGCTGGAAGAGGATGGTGTTTCTGTGCAGGTTGCAGAATATGACACAGACGACGCTGGTCTGGTTCCGCTTATTGGCCGAATTGGAGCATTTGCCGAATCTGCTACATTAGAAATGCATGCCTTACGACGTGGTTTCGAGGCAGAGCAGCAGGCCTTGATGCAAGATTTGGAACAAGTTAAGGCCGAGCGTGATGCGTTGGTTGATCATATTGAATCATTACAAGCGGAGTTGAATCGAAAGGTTCAAGAGTCTGAGCATGCTGCTTCTCCCGATTCAGACCCTGACCAAGTGGAGCAAACAGCGCCTGATGGAGTCGATCAGGTTGCTTCTATACAGGCGGCCTTGGATGCCGGTGACTTGCAACAAGCCGTTTCGTTATATGAGCAAGTAGGGGATATTGATCTGCTACCACTGCACACGCTTCGTTCGATTGCCAACGCGTATCGTTCTTTGCGGCAACACGAATCTGCATACGCATTGTATGAGACGATTTTGCAGCGCGATCCCAGTAGTTTGTTTGCTGAGCAGAAAAAAGTTTTGACGTTATTTGATATGGGTGAATACGAGCGTGCTTTAGAGCAACTGACTGCGTCGGGTGATCGCGGGGGGCCCCTTGAGCAGGAAGAAAAGTAGTCCTTTCATGTATTGGGGTTAATGGGCTTGCTGCAAACAACCATCCCGTCATTCGCGGGATACACGTATTTCTCACGCTCCAGTATGATTATGCGTAGGCGCGTTTCCCGCAGGCTGCACAACAGCGCAGGAATAGGATCATTCTCTGGGTAGGATCAGGTAGCTGGAAATCTTTGATTCGGCATTTGTTTGCGCAGGGGGTATCACAGGTGGGGTTCCTTTTTGTACGCGTTAATAGAAAACCCGTTTTACAGGATGGTTTTTGTTGTGGTCGATTTCTGCTTCCTTTTGTGAGAGCAAGGCACATACTATTTTAAACATCGAATAAGCAGGATGGCTGGGAATGAGCCATCGGTTGGGAACATGTAGCAGATAAACAGGATGGATTTTTAAATGATGAAGCTACGAACAGTAGTAGCCGTAACTGTGGCAGGTTTGTTGGTATCTTCGCAGGCGAACGCAGTTGATGTGGTGGCCATGGGAGACTCCATGATGCGGGCGGTTGCGGACGTGATGCGCAGAGACATGCGCCAGCAAGGAATTGAGGTTAAAAGTGCCGTAGCGGTTGGTAATGGTTTAACCCGTTTAGATTTGTTTGATTGGCACGCAAAAGCGAAGGCTGTGATGCAAGAGTATAAAGCCCCTACGGTGATTGTCATGATGGGGGTGAACGACAATCAGCCGATGCGCACAAGCCCGGGTGTGGTTCCGTTCGATGCGCCTACCTGGGAGATCGAATATGGTCGCAGAGTGGGACAATTCATGGATCTATTGCTCGAAGCGGGAGCTGAACGCGTAATTTGGCTCGGTTTGCCTTGCATGCGCGATTCTGGGTTAAATCAGGATGTCACCCGCATGACACGTATTGCATCCCAACAAGCCGAGGCTCGCTCTGCTGTGACCTATTTCCCTACAAAGCCAATCTTTTGCGACGATAACGGTTCGTACAGCAGTTATATCACCTTGGCTAATGGGCTTTCGCTAGAAGTTCGAGCAGAGGATGGCATTCATTTGAATCGCCAAGGTGCAGAGCATTTGGCACACATATTACGACAGACATTTTTCCAAAATACGTTTGATCATTGATTTGCGGTTCATGTGGTGATCGACAATTGCGTTGTTCGCTTTTGGCGCGCAAGTTGGAGCGCTCCTACACTGAAGCTGCGGATTATCAGAAATATTGTTCTCATACTGGGGTGGATCTGCCATTTTAGGCCATTCAGAAATCTGGGGCCTGTTCTTTAACGAGCGCCTTAGTGGATAGCATACCACAGGCGGCAAAAATATCCTGTCCGCGCGACGCCCGAATGGTTGTGCGGATTCCCTTTCGCATGAGTCCATCGCGAAAAGCGGCAATCGTTTCTTCGGTTGAGCATTGCAAGGGGGTATCCGGTATGGGGTGAAAACGGATCAGGTTCATGCGGCAACGCAGACCATTCAACATGCGTGCTAATTCGTTAACATGTCGCTGGGTGTCATTGATATCCCGGAACATGATGTATTCAAACGAAATGCGGCGTTGACGTCCAAAGTCAAAGCTGCGCAACAGGTCGAGAACTTCTGTTGCCGGATACACATTCTCCACCGGCATCAGTTTCAGCCGCTCCTCGTGAAACGGGGAATGCAAGCTGACAGCCAGATGGCACTGCGAGTTTTCAATGAAGTGCCGCATGGCGGGCACGATGCCGATGGTAGAAACCGTGATTCGGCGCGGGCTCATGGCGTAGCCCCAATCTGCGGTCAGAATTTCGAGGCTCTTCATGACATTGTCTAGATTATCGAAAGGCTCCCCCATCCCCATGTAGACGATGTTTGTGAGTTTGTCTCGTTCCGGTAGACTGCGAATCTGATTAACGATCTGGCCTGCATCGAGTTGCGATTGGAATCCTTGTTTGCCGGTCAGGCAAAAGAGGCATCCCATTTTGCAGCCGACTTGAGAGGAAACGCAGAGTGTGGCACGTTCACGATCCGGTATGTAGGCCGACTCAATAAAGCGTTTGCAACCGGCGGGAAAGAGGTATTTCTTTGTGCCATCTTTGCTGGCCTGTTCGCTATTCGGGGCGGTGATGCCCATCTCAAAGCGTTCGGAAAGTTTTTGACGGGCCACCTTCGAGAGGTTTGTCATTTCATCAATCGAATCTACCTGTTTCTTATACAGCCAATCTGCGATTTGCTTGGCAGTGAATGTTGGTAGGCCCAGTTCTGTTGTGATCTCTTGCAGTTCAGGTAATGTTTTTCCGAATAATACGTCCATGATTCATCCTTCGTTCGCGCTACTGTACTGGTTGGTATGCTAGCTTGGCAAGCGAGGAACACGCGTGACTGGTTGTCACGATGCTTGACCGCATATTGTTAGCATGATAGATTCCCCTCCCTGAATCCAAAAGGTCGGCGGGGCGTAGCGCAGCCTGGTAGCGCGTTTGAATGGGGTTCAAAAGGTCGCGAGTTCGAATCTCGCCGCCCCGACCATAAATCCAAGCAAAAAACCCTTTTTTTATTGGCGTTTATCGCCAGTAAGTGATTTTTAATTCTCTTTGGTCTCTCTCCTGAAAGCCTCTGAAATACGATGGTTTATTGTGGTGTCTCACTCACACAACTACACACACAATTTCACTTATATTGCGGCATTTAAAACGCAAGGCCTTATTGCTGATGCTCATTTTGTGTCGCGTTTACCAAGAACCGTTATCTATACGTGCTCCTGATCGCAAAATATTTTACTGATGGTAAAGTGACATTGCCTATCAATATATCTAACGTTCTGTAGCAAAATATCTTGGTGGCAGGTTTTGTCCATGACGAGACAATGGTTGTTTCTGTTGCCTCATACAACGGGGTCTGTCGAACTGCGATCGCCCACCTTCGCCGCCTACCGGCGGCTCAGGACTCTACCACCGCTCTCCTGCACTACACGGCGTTACCCGTGCCCCCGGCTGTCACAATTCCTGCATCCAGCCAACCCTGCGCCGCGGGGCGGCTTGTGTTGCCTGCGCAGGAATTGCGCCAGCCTCACGCCCCTGCGGCTTCCGCCCGTCCGCATTACCGCCCGGAGGCGCCCCCATCGTGCCAGTTTACGCCCGCTCGTACCTCACGGCCGAAAACTGTCACGCTGGCTGCTTTGCCTCCAGGCGGATGCGAACGAGCTCCAGCCTCCGATTTTAGCCGTGCGACGACGCTTGCCGCAAACAACGCCCTCCCGTCTATGCCGTGTTCGCGCATACGTTCACCTGTTCCCCCCGCGTCACACAGGGGCGGTCTGCCTTCCTTCCAAACCTTCAGCGCCTGAATACAGCCGCAAAAGGTTTTCCCTCCAGTCAGACACACCCCAGAGTGTCGCACCCCTCTATAGTATTCCCCCGCGGGCAGCGTGGGCATTGGCTTGCTTGCCCTTGCGGAATACCACAAAGGCAAGCATCCCGCGCTCCGAGAATTGAATACAGATCCCCGGAGCGCGGGACCGCCAACGCCCACACAGCCCTTGCCCCCTCATC
>PXBF01000034.1 GCA_003567005.1 PVC group bacterium | reverse complement strand
CGGCATCTTTTTGATGATGACCCCGATACATTCTTTGCTGTCAGTCGACGCCACGGCAACCTTCGCACGGGAAGTATGGCCTCCTTGCGTATCGATTTTGGCGAGGTGCTGCATCTCGACAAGCTAGTGTTTGAAACAGAGAACAGCTACAACATGCAGCCCATCCATAACCATGAAGCTGTCAGGGCGTATGTTTCGACCAATCTGCAGGATTGGACAGAGGTCCGCACGATTGCAGAATTCGATATTGTCTTTGACCTTGATCCGGCCATGCCCATCCGCTACTTCAAGATTGCCAAGGGACCCGAGCGTGTCAATGCGGTCAAGGGGTACCGTAACGGTGCGTTACTGGATCGTTCCGGCTGGCGTGCCAGCAACCTGTTCGCGCATGCGTTCAAGGCAGAGTCGGCCTGGTCGGCGAGTGTAAAGATCGAGCAGGTATTTGCGGGTTCCTATCTGGTGGTACCGGTTTTCGGTTCGCATGTGCCCGAGTCTGTGTATGCTGGGGCGCGCTGTGGCGATGAATATCTGGGTGCAGCCCGGCGGGCGGCCGCCTATCCTGTGAATCCGTTCGAGTGTCCGGCGGTCAAAGGCAAGAGCTACAGCTACTTCATTCCGCTTGCGCCGCGTCATGCCGGCAAGACGATCGAGGTATTCCTGCTCGGCAATAAGGATTGTGCGAAAGAGGAGCTGACAAGCGAAGTGTGGGTAACGGCATACCCGGCACCACACGCAGCAAAAACTGTGACACTATGCGAAAGGTAAGACATGTATATTTCCATATTTACGGATGAATTGAAGCTGGATGTGAAAGAGGCGATTCCTATGATCCGATCATGGGGGCTGGACTGTGTTGATTTTCGGGCCATGGTGTTTGGCAAAGATATCCATGACTTGGATGACAGCGAGTTGCGCGATCTGAAAAAGCTTGTGGATGAAAACGGCATGACCGTGGGCTGTCTCCAGACCTCGTTGTGCAAGGCGCATTTGCCCGATGCAGAACGTCAAAAGTCAGAAGCGCAAAAGCTCGAGGGTATTATCCGTGCGGCTGACGCGCTGGATTGCCGACTGGTACGCTCATTCAGTTATTGGCAACCATCGGGTGATGAGCCTCGCCGTTTACATACGCACCCAGAGGCGTTGGATGCAGTTATGGAACTTTTTGCACCGATTGCACGTCGGGCGGAAGAAGGCGGATTGATCCTGTCGTTCGAAAATTGTGGTGTCATGCCCGATGAGATTTTCGCGCTGCTTGATGTGCTGCATGTGCCTGGCTGGGATATGGCTTGGGACGTTGCAAATACCTGGGGGTGCGAGGAAAGACGTCAAGATGAAGACGCATTTCTAACCCGCATGATTAAACGGGCAAACTGTGTTCATGTGAAGGCCGGTGGTGCGCTATCGCTTATGCCCAGATACGAGCCGATTCCGTATTCCAAGGTTCTGCAGCGCTGCCACGAGCTTGGACTGGCTGGGCCTGTCAGTGCGGAGACACACAATTTTGGACGCAAAGGCCCGGATGTTGATGTGAGCAAGATGCTCGTCGAGACCATTCAGGATGCCTGGCCAGATGGGGTGGCGCAGGGGAGGCAGGCGTGATCATGAATCAGAAGGCCATGAAAACACAATCCAGCGCAGTCGAAATCGAATTTTCAGCGCATGAAGCGCGTATCCAGAACCATTTGCTATCGGTCTGTTTTGACCTGCAAACCGGCACCTATTCGGGTCTTGACCTGACAAGCGGGGTAACCGTTTTTGGCGATGCATGGTTCCGACTCGGCGAAGGCGGTTGGAAGGAGCCACCCCTGACCTGTGAAGCCCTGCATGCGGAAAGCGTAGATGATCCTTTCGGCAAGGGCGAAACCTTGCGGGTTTGGTATCGGCCCGAAAGCAAATACGATCCGGATCGATTTCTGGATATCACCGTCTACGCAGAACAGCCTTTTTTCGTGATAGGCTGGGGGGTGCAAAATACGCGGAGCTATACGGTCCGTGCGCGTCGGGCCGAGGTGCTGGTCAACGGCGCGCTTTTTGTCCAGCAGGAACCGCTTGAACCGCGCGTGCTGCGAGGCGGTGCCGGGGCAGATGAAAATTATGTAGAGAACACTTGGGAGCTAGATGCGGTCAACAGTGGCATGCTGACGTATCGCGACCGTCTGGGCGACAACTGCCGCCGCACGCTCGTTGCGGGGGGGCTCCATTATGCCGAGTATCTGCGCAGCGTCGAATTTCATGCCAGAGCCAAAGGCGGCCGCATGCCGCCGGGCATGCAGGAACGTTCTTCGCCATGGGGTTCCTTTATGACGCTGACCATTCACGACCCGCAGGGTAAGCGCATCCAGCCCGGTGTTTTGTGGAAGTCTGTCGACACCTTTCTTGTGAACATCAGCACGCCGGATCCCTTTGCCGCACTCGAGGGCTTTGGTGCGGCCATGGCCACGGCAAACAACGCCCGCCCGAATCCATATGATTTCATTACGCTCTGCGGTTGGATGGCCTCGGATGATGTGCTGGGCGACAACGTTCCAATCAACAATTCGCCTGCATTGGTAGAACAGATGCAAATTGCCAATGATACCGGGCTTTCCCGTTATGCCGGCATTGCCGTACGCCTGGAACCGGACACGTATTGCTACACGCATGGCGGCGATACCGAACAGGGTTGGTATGATGATGCGCATTGGTCACAGTACAAGCATTTGCGTGCACCTTACGAAACATTCCAGAAATTTGCGGGCAAGATCAAGGAGCTCGGCGGCAAGGTTTTTACCTATGTGCAAGGCTCCATGCCCAGCAATGACTTTGCCCTTGAGCATCCGGAATGGATCCTGCAAAAGGACATCTCCTTGCTCTATGAGCATCGCCGACATGCCCGCACGCGCGTGCGCTATGACTACACCGAGCCGGGCTTCCAGGAACACATGCGTACCATGTGGACGCGCCTCGGGCGCGACGGTGTCATCGGCCTGAAATTCGATTATCCCGAAAGTGCGTGGGCCAAGCACGGTGGCTTTGCCGACGAAAGCTATACTACTGTTTCAGCCTATCGCACCATGTATCAGCTTTGCCGGGCAGGGCTGGGGCCCGACGGTTTTATTCATGAACGGATTATGGGAGCCAAAGAAGCCGATGTGCCCTGCACGGATGTTTGTGTGGGCATTGCTGACTTGCAGCGGGTATGGCCGGATGCAAGCCATTTCGAGCCGGAGATGGCCTCGCGCATGGGGCTGCGCTGGTACAAGCAAAATGTTGCCTTTCGGTATTATCCCGACGGCAAAAGTTTCTTCCCTGGTGGCGTGCCTGCCACGGAGCAACATCGCCGGACATTCCTGACGCTGGTTGGATTGCTTTCCGGTCGCATTGAAATCGGTACCGCCTTCAACCGCTTGACAGACGACATCCGTTACGAGCTTACGCGGTTCTACCCGGTGCTCCCCAACGGCAAGGCTTTTCGTCCGGTAGATTTCCTGCTCTCGAAAAAACATCCGGAATTCTATGTCTATGACGTCAGCGATACATGGGCACAGGTTATTGTCGTCAATAGCGACGAAGGCAAATGTCCATCCCGCATATTCACCGCACCGGTTGCCGGCAACCAGGCGGATGTCGGATCGCTCGGGCTGCGCCGTGACAAGCGCTACCATGTGTTTGACTTCTGGGCGCAGCAACCGCTCGGGATCATTGATGGAAACGATGCGTTATCCGTCAGACTGGACAAAGGCGAGGCCCGGGTGTATGCCGTACGCGAGGCTGTGGATCACCCGCAGATTATCGGTACCAACCGCCATGTGATGTGCGGCATGATGGAAATCCAGAACACGAGCTGGGAACCTGACACGCAAACGCTGTCATTCGATGCGGCCGTAGTCGGCGGAGAAACGATGGTGATCACGTTAGCGCTGCCAGAAGCATATACACCAGCCCAATTTGGCGGCGACGGCTTCGAGGTATCTTTCGAGCAAGATGCAGCATATCTAACGCTTTCGGCATCATGCAACAGCAACCGCACCGGTCGCATTTGGATTACCTTCCAACGCTAGGCAATCGGAGCATTTGGTGAGAGAGGGTTTGATGCAGGGGAAAACGTGTGTGTGAGTGCGTGAGTACGTGAGTGTGTGTTAGAAGTCTTCCGTAGGAAGATGATACAAAAAAGCGTGTATGTTTGTCTGGAACCGTTGATGAGTTGGTGTTTATGGGGTGTTGATCTCGATATCCCTTGTCTCGCACTTCGTCGATTTGGACAAGGTGCGAGACAAGGTGCGAGACAAAGTTAGTCCCATCCTCTCACGGGATGGCTCTGTAAAAGTTATTGGGTTGCGGATAAAATCTGTGTTAGGGGGTGAGTCGAAGTATCAGCGGCGGCATCACCCAGATATGTATACCCGATATGACTTTGGCTCCTGCATAGGCAGGGAATGCCCAGATAGGTTGCTCCGGTCTCACAGACTCTACGGTTTCAGATCATGTCTTAAGCCCAAGCACCCTTGTCATCAGCGTAAACATCTCCGTGTTACGGTTAAAAGCTTTAACGCGCTCACTTCCGGGACCGATGGCGGCCAGCTCGACATAGTCCGAGGTGTGAGTATTCCCAACCCAGCCCACTTCCAGGAAGTTGGCAAGAATCTGGCCAAGCACCGCGTTTACGCTGCCCATACGGTTATAATGGACTGGAACCTCATTCTTCAAGCGATCCACCAGCATATTCGCGTGATTCGGCTCCAAGGCGATACCGGTTCGTGCTTCAATGAGTTCTTTAACGTTTGTGGTCTTGGGGGTTTCGATGGACCTCAGATCGCGGGAGAGTTGGCTAAGGGATATTTTGAAATTCCGCAGGCGTCCAAGCTGTTGTTCCCCCTGGTCGGGGCCCGTATTCAGCCCGGGGTTGGCATTTCCATGGTCGCTGGTGACGATGATCAGGGTGTCCGGATGTTTGTCAGCAAAACGCAGGGCGACTTCGATGGCGTCGTCGAAGGCCAATTGGTCAAAAATCAAACCGCTTAGGTCGTTGCGGTGGGCGGCGTGGTCTATTCGGGCTCCTTCAATTTGCACGATGAACCCGTTGTCGCCCAGAGAAAGATGATGGAGAGCCGCGTCAGTCATTTCCGCTAGTGAAGGGACGCGGGTTAGTTGATTGGAATCATTCTGGCGGTCGATCTCATATGGGAGATTCCAAGGCGTAAACAGTCCAAGAATGCGTTCCTGCTCTGGGGGTAGGGCCAGAAGTTCATCCCGGATGCCGGTATAGGCATACCCCTTTGCAGCATACTCCTCATAAAGATCGCGTCCGTCCCTACGTTGACTGGGATTAAAGAAGCGCATGCCCCCGCCCAGAATCACATCGATCCCGCGCTCCAGATATTGCACGGCAAAATCCTCCTGCGCGCCCCGGCTCTCTCCGTTGGCGACAAACCCTGCGGGAGTGGCGTGGGTGACAGTGGCCGTCGTTACGACGCCAGTACGCAATCCGTGTCGGTGGGCGATGGGTAAAATAGGTTCAAGCCATTTGCCGTTTGCATTAACGTTCATGCGACCATTCGGGATTCTCTGTCCGCAACCCCAGGAGGAGGATGCGGCGGAGGAATCCGTCACCAGGTTGTTTGCCGAGGCCATATCCATTAGGCCCCGGTGTGTACCTGGTCGATCATACAGTTTCATCCAGTTGGATGGACGGTTCTCCACCAGGCGGCGGTACTGATCGGCCATGGCCAGCGTGCCGTGACTCATGCCGTCACTGACCATGAAAATAATATTCTTGGCTTGTCGGGTTGAAGAGGGTTTAGATTGCGACCCTGCCAAAACCTTTCCCGCGGGAAGCCCTCCCATCGCTGCGAGTGCCGCAATACCTCCTGTCTGTAGTTTTAAAAACTGTCTGCGCGTTAAATCATGCGAACCTTTTTTATTCTTCATCATAGAGCGATTTCCTTATTTGGTGTTGAATAACTAAACAAAGTTTGCAATATGTGAAATTAATGTACCGCAGCCCGGCGGGGGTGTAAATGGTCTTTTTTGTTTTTTTATTTTGGGTGGAAAGGGGACAGACTATCTGAGGTTTGGGATTGCGCGTTCGCCTTCGTCCCGACTCCCTTCGGGGCACGGGATTACGGCGTGATATGGCGTGTCGGGGCGGGGAGGTGCTTCGGTGGATGGATGTGTCGCGGGATTGTAATGTATTTGGCGTAATTGTGCAATTGCGTTGTTATTGTTGGGGTGGTATTATGAATTGTAGTTAAGATTGTCAGACAAGATTTCAAAAGGGGAGCTTCGGTTATGAAAACACATGTATTACTGAGAATGCAATTTGTCGCGATGCTGCTGCTGGCGGTGTTGTTCAGAGTCTCTAACCTGCAGGCGGAGACGACTGACAGGCGGACGCAAACGGATGCAGACCATGAAACTGGGCATTTCGTTGAACACGATAGCCCGCTCATCCCCCCCGACCTCGGCCCGGGGGATTCCTTCCATCTGGTTTTCCCCACCAGTGGTAGGACCCGTCGCGACAGTGGCGACGGCGAGGACAACTTTCCCATTTCGCACTGGAACACCTTCGTGAACGATCAGGCCGCAGCCTCCACGGTCTCCGCTCTCCAGCCGCACCTCGCCGCCATCGAGTGGAGAGCCCTCGTCTCCACCACTGAGGTGAATGCCCGCGACAACGCGCCCGTCAGCGCACCCGTCTATCGTCTCGACGGGGAACTCGTCGCCACCGGTTTCGACGACCTCTGGGACGGCAGCCTCATGGCGCCCATCGAAATCACGCAGAATCTCACCGTAGTCCTCGGCGCACAGCAAAACCTGGTCTTAACCGGCAGCACGTCAGACGGGGTCGCAGATCCCCGATATCCCCTCGGAAACGGTAGCGAGTCCGCAAGAACCGGGCGCGCCGCGCAGATCGGCCCCGGCTGGATCTCGGGTGGCGACGCCGAGAGACGCAACCCCACTAGAAGAGCGTTCCGGATGTATGCCATGTCTGAGCGGATCACCGTCACCATTCCGCCGGACACCGACGGCGACGGCCTGCCGGACTGGTGGGAGGAACGCCACTTCGGTGGTCCCACCGCTGCCGATCCCGATGAAGATGCCGATGGCGATGGCCTGACCAATATGGAGGAATTTCTCCTTGGAACGGACCCAACGAACCCGGATACCGATGGTGACGGTCTGCTTGATGGCACCAATGTCGTTGTTACGAGTTAAGATCCGCGTTACAGCGAATTTGCAGCCGCCGGCTATTATTATAGCGACGATGGCGGCACGCGTACATTCTATGGCGAAGCGCACTTCGGCACCGATCCGCTCGATCCGGATACGGACGGCGACGGTTTGATCGATGGCG
>PXBF01000198.1 GCA_003567005.1 PVC group bacterium | reverse complement strand
GGTGACCATAGCGAGGAGGTAACACCCGTTCCCATCCCGAACACGGAAGTGAAGGGCCTCAGCGGCAATGGTACTGCAGCACTCGGTTGTGGGAGAGTAGCACGTTGCCGGGATTTTTTTTCAGGGCTTTGAAGCAGATGTTTCAAAGCCCTTTTTTTGTCATTCTTGCTCTTTACCGTAAGACAAGTCTCGAAATCGGTGTTTGCAGGGTCGGCTTTGTATGCCCGTAAAGGGAGCTTTCGGCGGCTGTACGTGCAGTTCGGCTTGTTTATTTTGTAATGTGTGTTTGACATTCGTTGTGGTCATTGCTATATAGCACGGTTCGTTTTAATTTACGTAGGGGTTTGAGAATGGCATCAACAAATAAAGGTTCATCTACACGCGTGAAGAAATCGGGTTCTTCCGCAAAAGCCCAGAAGAGTGCTACGAAAAAAAGCACGCAGCGCCCTGTGGCAAAAGCGAAAACGGGACGGGCTCCAGAGGGGCAGCGTGTGAGAGAACAATCAGGATCGAGAGCGAAAGCTTCAAAGAATAAGGCGGTCAGTAAGAAAGACAGTAGTACGGCTGCTACGAAGAAGGCATCCAGGGTAGTAAAGCCAGGAGCGAAGAAAACGTCCGCCCGCAAATCGGTGGAGAAGGTTTCGCGTAAGGGGTCATCGGCAGTTAAGAAGGTTTCATCCACGAAGAGTACGGGGCGTGCATCTGATGTGAGCAAGGCAAAGGTGGCCGAAACAAACGCTACGCTGCAGTCTAGGGATAGAGTGGATTTCCATGAGGATCGCCAAGTATCAGGCGCGTCTACGAGCACTAGACGTAGTTCTGCAAAATCGACATCCTCAGCATCACGTCGCGCGAAGGATAAAGATAAAGGGAATAATAAATCTCCGTTTTCACATACGGATCACGCATCGATCTTTCGGGCTGTTGAGGCGCGAAAGGCAGCGGCTAAAGCCAAGCTGGCCAAACTGGAACCGACACAATCGAAACCCAAACGCGTTTCTTCGCGACGTTTAACGGATAAGCAGTTAGCTTCGTTTGAAGAGATGCTTTTGCGGATACGAGCAGAGCTTCTACGTCAGATTGCGTATTTGCGAGGTGCATCGTTGACGCGCTCTGATGAAGTCAATCCGGAGGAAGATGGAACGGACGCATTTGAGAGGCAATTGGCCCTCAAATTGGCAGCGGGAGAAGGCGATTCTATTTTCGAAATCGATGAAGCCCTTGAGCGTATACGGCAAAAGATGTATGGCATTTGTGAGGAGTGTAGCTGTGTTATTCCAAGACCACGTTTGAAGGCCTTGCCTTTTGCCCGGCGTTGTGTAGAGTGCCAGTCTAAGGTTGAACAGAAACCCAACATGACGGATCATCGTCACTATTGATCCGGAAAAGCGTGTTTAACGGGGAGCGGGACTGTGTTGCCCTTGATGCTGGCAATCTTTGTTACGATCATTGACCAGTGGACCAAATCATTGGTGCGGCAGCATTTGGATTTATTCGAGAACGTCGTTGTTATTCATGGCTTTTTCGATCTTCGTTATATCCAGAATACTGGTGCGGCTTGGGGACTGTTTCAAGGGGGACATTTCTGGCTCGCGGGTTTATCGCTGGTTGTTCTTGCCGTTATGAGTATCTGGTATCGCTATTTTTTTCGTGATTGTACGTTGGATCGTATAGCTTTTGGGCTGTTAGCTGGAGGTATCACGGGAAATTTTATCGATCGTGTTCGCTTACAATATGTGGTGGATTTTCTCGATTTTTACTGGCGTGGCCGACATTTTCCAGCTTTCAATGTAGCGGATAGTGCGATTTGTATTGGTGTAGGACTGCTTTTGGTTGCGCAGGTTATGATTATGCGATCACAGCATCAGGTGAAGGACACGTAGGGGAGACGGGTATGCGTGAAGCATTCGTGCTGGTTGGGCCTACCGCATCCGGTAAATCAGATGTCGGACAACTTCTGGCAGAGCGTATGCAGGGGGCGATCTTATCTGCTGATTCCATGTTGGTTTATGAGGGAATGGATATTGGCACGGCGAAACCGTCATCAGAGGCAAGAGGAAATGTCCCGTATTTGGGCATAGACCTCGTGCGGCCCGACCATCCATTTGATGTATGGCAGTACGTTAGCCTTATTGAAAAACAATTGGCGTCCGTAGCCCCTGGAAAGCCTCTCTTGATCGTGGGAGGAAGTGGCTTATATGTAAATGCGCTTGTGTATGGGCTTGATTGCGATCGAGCGGGACCTGTAAAACGAGAGTATTGGGAGCATATTCTGTCTCAACATGGTGTCGAAGGACTCCAAACTACTTTGCGGGAACGGGATCCTGATGCATTATCTCGTTTGCCAGATCCGATGAATCCGCGCCGTTTGATTCGTGCTATTGAACAAAGCTATCATCAGTCTCATACGACACATTCATGGCGTCAGCATCCGCGCGCCGCGTCATTCGCAGGATTGTTGCCCGAGAATGATGTGCTTCGAGAGCGGATTCTGACGCGCGTCAGGCGTATGTATGCGGCAGGATTGCTGGAGGAGGCACGGTATTTACGGGCATGCTATGCCAAACTTTCTCGGACAGCTTCACAAGCCATTGGTTATCAGGAAGTTTTTTCCGTTTTGGATGGTGATCTAGATGAGGCGGAGGCGCGCGATCGGACAGTGGTGCGAACGAATCGTTTGGCAAAACGCCAGCGTACATGGTTTCGACATCAGGCCAATGTGGAATGGGTGTCTCCGGATACCAATCGGAGTGTGGAGGAGGTTGCAGCAGAGGTAGAGAAGATCTGGAGGGAACATGGAAGCGTACAGCTCGGAATCGCATAAAGCACGTCTGGCTGAGCCGCAATACGAGGCTCCGCGTGATGGATGTAAGATTAGTGACTTGCCATTAAGCATTCAGCCCCGCGAATATGTGGAGCGTTTCGGTATTGAGAACGCACCGCAGGACGTGTTGTTGGCCTTGATATTGCGCACGGGTATCCGAGGGGTGAATGTGATAGAGCTGGCACGGTTGCTCTTACGCAGGTATGGTTCCTTGCGGGCACTTGCTGCTGCTCCTGTGAAGGAGTTATGTACCATTCCCGGCATCAAGAAGGTGAAGGCGCAGATGCTGAAAGCAGCACTGGTTCTGGGGCAGCATTTAAAGCAGGAAGAACAGCTGCAACGGCCTCGTATTCGCCGGCCGGAAGATGTATATGCATTACTCGGACAACGTGTTTCTACGTTGGACTATGAAATATTCTGGGTGTTGATTCTGGATCGGAAAAATCAGCTTCGATGTGAACCGATTGATGTTACGTCTGGCATCTTGGATGCAAGCTTGGTGCATCCGCGTGAGGTGTTTCGTGAGGCGATTCGCTATGCGGCGGGAAATATTGTGCTGGCGCATAATCATCCGAGCGGGGATCCGACCCCATCGGCGGAAGATTTGCGGATTACCCAACAATTGGTTGATGCGGGTAAGGTGATTGATATAAAAGTAATGGATCATGTAATTCTGGGACATGGTCAGCCGACCAATAAGAATTATACAAGCCTGCGGGAATCAGGATTGGTATCGTTTTAGGTTAGAGCGCTTTGGGTGCCCAAGATGATAAATGGATAAACTTTGGAATTGAGATTTGATCGTTCATAATGGAGGGAAGAGCTCCGTCTCGTCCGTTTGGTCGGGACAGAGCGGCTCGACTGAGCTCGCCGAAGTCCCGACCCTCCAAGTTGGCGTTCATTGGATCATGCGGCATGAAGTGACTGGTTAGTAAGGGCACTTGGGTGGCCAAGATGATGCATATTGCAACTTTTGGCAGGTAGGGCGAGGCGTTCTGGCCGATCCGTTGTTTGTTGGGCGCGGTGGCTCACCGAGGATCCTACTTCGCCCAAGGCTTCGCAGGACAAGGCTAGTTCGCCCTACTCGGATTGGCAAAAACAATAATGAAATTACAGCTTAGAAAGAAGTTAAGATTATGAGTGAAAAGAGTTTTCCGTTAACCAAAGAACAGTTGGAAGAATTGGGGAGGGCGTATCCTTCGCCATTTTACATATATGATGAAAAAGCGATTCGTGCGAATGCCCGTAGGTTGCTCTCTGCCTTTTCCTGGAACACTGGGTTTCGTGAGTATTTCGCAGTCAAAGCTACGCCCAATCCTTATATGATGAAATTGTTAGCATCCGAGGGATTTGGGGCTGATTGCAGCAGTGGACCGGAACTACGGTTGTCGGCATTGGTGGGGTTGGAAGGAGAACAAGTCATTTTTACTTCGAATGATACGCCAGCGTATGAATACAAGCAGGCGGATGCCTTAGGTGCCATCCTCAATCTTGATGACATTACACATATACCCTTTGTCGAGGAAGCATTGGGTAGACTCCCTGAGACCATTTGTTTCCGGTATAATCCGGGCGCTTTGCGGGAAGGTAATGCCATTATCGGACACCCGGAAGAGGCCAAATATGGTTTTACCCGCGAACAAATTCTCGAGGGGTACACGATTGCGCGTGATAAGGGCGTGAAGCGATTTGGTTTGCATACGATGGTGGCATCTAATGAGCTGGATGCTTCCTATTTCATTGAAACAGCGCGCATGTTATTTGAGTTGGCTTTAGAGATTCATGAAAAAGTAGGGATAAAAATCAGCTTTATTAATCTTGGTGGGGGAATCGGCATACCGTATCGACCAGAAGAGAATGCAGTGGATCTGGATGCGGTCGGACAGGGTATTCAAATGGTGTATGACGAGCTGTTGCAAGGAACCCCTCTGGATTCGGTTGCTCTCGCATTGGAATGTGGCCGGATGGTAACGGGGCCATATGGTTATCTCGTTTCGAAGGTTCGCCATGTGAAGCATACGTATAAACACTACATTGGATTGGATGCCTGTATGGCGAATCTGATGCGTCCGGGGATGTATGGGGCTTATCATCACATTACCGTTCCGGGCAAAGAACAGGTAGTGTATGATCAAATCTGTGATGTGACGGGTTCACTGTGTGAAAATAACGATAAGTTTGCCATCGATCGTGCTTTGCCCCCATTGGAAGTTGGTGATTGGGTCGTGATTCATGACGCCGGTGCACATGGACACTCGATGGGATTCAATTACAATGGAAAACTCCGTTGCGCAGAATTATTGCTGCGAGAGAATGGTGAAGTCGTTCAAATCCGTCGTGCCGAGACCGAGGACGATTTGTTTGCGACGTTGGATTTTGCTGGGTTAGACGGATTTCAGGTGTAAAGAGGCAAAGTTGAAGCCTTCGCGCCGCAAGTGGCGGAGCCAGCACAGCTCACGGCGTCGCATTTTCTGTTGTGTGGCTACGGTGTCGTCTCTTCCACCGTGTAGGTGATCCAGACCATGGGCAATATAGAGTGCCAGCTCCCGTTCACGATTCCACCCTCTGGCATTTTTTGCACGTGTTGTTTGTTGAATGTTTACAATGATTTCGCCACTGTATCCGTTCTCCCCAGGAAAGGGATCATAGCGTACAGATATAACATCTGTTATGGTATTTTTGCCAAAATACTGCAGATGCGCCCGTTGCATACCTGTATCATCGACAAGATATACGTCTATTTGTTGCCAAAGGACGTCGGGATCAAGCCGATGCGCGTGCGGCAGTAATTGCAGAACCAGAGTCCGGAGTTCTTGTTTGTTCAGGGAAGTCTGCGTCTGCTGGTTTGTTATTTGTATCTTCATGATTTTGAGGATATGCGACGCGGCCATGCAGCATATTGGCCAAGGTAAAGACAAAAGCACGTTTTACTTTTGAGAGTTCCAGTAGAGAAAGCTCGCAGTCATCCAATTGACCATCATCAAGTCGACGTCTAACGATATCATCGACAAGGTCTTCGAGGTTTGCAGGAGAGGGTTTCGTAATGCAACGCGACGCTGCTTCAACTGCGTCAGCTAGACAAATAATGGCAGATATGCGCGTAGATGGCCGCGGGCCGGGGTATCGGAATTGGCTTTCATCTAGCGGTTTATTCGATGCATCCCGTAATGCAAGTTCCTGTTGCGAGGTTACGGCTTTGTGATGAAAGCATTGTAGCACAGTTGATCCATGATGCTCCTGAATCGCACGATGGACGCAAGGCGGTAACTTGTATAGTTGCGCCATGCTTAGGCCTTCCTTCACGTGTGCTGTAATGATGAGTGTACTCATATTTGGATTTAATTGATCATGTGGATTATCGCGGTTAAACATGTTTTCAGCAAAGAATTCTGGTTTGGTTAATTTCCCGATATCATGGAAATAGGCGGAAATACGAGCTTCAAGGCCATTTGCACCAATGGCCTCCGCGGCAGACTGTGCGATATTGGCCACTACGAGGCTATGATGGTAGGTTCCAGGGGCTTCTAAAGCAAGGCGTTGTAGTAAGGGATGACTTAGGTCAGAAAATTCCAGCAGGGAAATATTAGTGGTGATATTGAAAATGTGCTCGAATAGCGGCAGCAGTAATAGCGCGAGGAATGCACTGAATAGAGCCGCTGCGATAGGCGCCACGAGTTGGGTGAGGTACAGATCGAGGCGAAATAATGCAAGATGTTCCTGCAATGAGAGAAACGCAACGATTGGAACTTGCGCTAGCCCTACCAAGAGGCAGATTTTGGTGACTTTTGACCGGGTGCGGATATTCTCGGCAAGGCATGTAACCATGGCTGTTGCGAGTAATCCATTCAGGAATATGGGTATGCTGCGGTTGGCATAAATGGCTATGATAGCTGTCGTCAAGATGCCCGTAACGAGACCGCCCGGCAGCCCCAACAGTAACGTGGCCAGAATAGGAGCGAGTAGTGTGGGGAGCCAATAGGGTATGGTGGTGTCCCATGGAGCGGGTATCCATTCTGCCGTAGCTAAGAGAGACGAAGCAATGCATGCACTCGTCAACGTAATGGAACAGATAAGAATGACGCGGGAATTACGCTGGATCCATTGTGGTTTTAGTATCCATAGGAAAATTCCAGCCGATATCCATGCTGCCGCACCGAGCAGAGCATCATTTGTCCACGAGAAGATGAGGGCATGCGGTATGGGACCCTCTGTCATGAGGATTCGTGGAAGGCGGAGCAAAGTAAAGGCAACAGCCCAGACGAGTATTGCTGTTAACAGAGCAATAAACGGACGTTGTGCTTGATGTTTATTTTGCAAGCGTCCTTTGTCAGCACGTTTTTGCCGTTTACGTACAATGCGTTTACGTTCTTTAGAAACAGTGGCTGTCATGATAAATGCGTATTATAACGATTGCTTTATCGTGTATAAGCGGATGTTTTTACATGGTTAGCTGTGGGGCAAACTACATAGCCCATGATTGCTGGGCACGCTATCGTGCCGGCCCATTTACATTCTTTCGATCTTGGAAGGGGTTATGGCGAATGTTCTGGGGCTAGCTCCCGTACTTCGTGACCAATACGGTTTACCATTTCAGTGATTTTTTCAACAATTTCCCCGCGTTCGCCTGTATGTTCAATCGTGATACGTTGGTCGGCCAGACTGACATCAATTTTTTTTACAGCTGGCATTTTTCGTCCCGTTTTCTCAATTGTATAAACGCATGAGGGACAACCGAAACCCAACATCTCCATTTCAAGTATTTTGGTTTCCATTCTTTTTCTCCGTAATATTGAGGAAGGAACATCCTACATGGTTGCGTTATCGATGTCAAAATCTGCACAAAGGAATGTATGATCTGATGGTTTTTCGACTAGGCGGGGTTGAAGATCGATAAAAGCATCCGCTGCACGTTCATACAAGGGTTTTGTGGCAAGAATATGGTCGATACGCCAGCCCATGGCGCGTTTTGCCGCATTGGGGGTACGATAGTCAAAAAAGGTATATTGGCCCGGTTCAGGATGAAATTTGCGGAACACATCTGCAAATCCCCATTGTAGCGTATCTTGGAACGTGTTTCTGACGGTTTCGTGAAAGCAGACATGATTCGTTTGGCGTTCGGCATTATGAATATCCATCGCTTCGGGCGCTACGTTAAGATCTCCTACCCAAACAACCAGGTCTTCTGGTGAAACATGTTTGGAGAACCATTGCTTGAGCCGTTTGAACCAGGCAATTTTGTAGGCATACATGGGGTGGTCAATTTCGCGACCTTGCGGGACATAGGTGTTGACGACATGCAGGGGGCCGTACTTTGCATAGCAAAACCGCGTTTCGTCAGGTTGTTCGCCATCATTGATGCCAAACAAGATCTTATCGGGCGCTTGGCGCGAGATCATGGCTACACCATTATAAGACTTTTCCCCGCGGAAGGTTACATGCCAACCCTTATCCGTAAACACGGCCTCTGGAAACGCATGATCCTGTACTTTTGTCTCTTGGATACAGAGAATATCAGGCTCATTGTCCTTCAGCCATTGCAAGATGATTGGTAATCTTGTTCGAATGGAGTTCGCATTAAATGTAGCGATTCTCATAATAGGCTCCATTTACAAATTAAGCATTGTCCATGAGGTATCCGTAAAAGACATTTGTGGCGGGGCCCGTCATCTGAAGGTGGTGGATTTCCTGTGCATGGTGTGTGACGGTCATCACAAGCGTGTCATTTCCAGCGGTGTGCACTTGAACGGGGGACGATACATGTTTCTTTAGAATGGCTGTGACCGCTGCGGCTGCGACACCTGTTCCGCAGGCTAGCGTTTCCGCCTCAACGCCGCGCTCGTAGGTTCGAATTCGCAGCGAACGATCTGAGAGGATTTCAATGAAGTCAACGTTGGTTCCCTCGGGAGCAAAATGTGGATGCTGCCTTATGCTCCTTCCCCACTTTTGTAAGTCAAGGGTAGCGAGGTCCTGCCAGAGGACAACGGCATGCGGAACACCGGTATCAGCAAAATCAAAATGGATTCTCTCATTGTCGAATTCCAGCAGTTGATCCAGTTTGATCACGCGAGGAATCTGCATATCAAGCGTTACGGAATCTTCGTTCACCGTTGCACTTACAATTCCGGATCCGGTTTCGAATTTCATTTCAGACGGGGCAATGCCCTGTTCAAAGGCAAAGCGTGCCGCACATCTGGCGCCATTTCCGCACATAGCGGCTTCTCTTCCATCTGGGTTATAGAACAGCATGCGAAATGGTATATCAGGAGAGTCCGATGGTTGAATGATTATCAGCCCATCAGAGCCAATGCCCGTATGATGCTGACACCATGTTTGAATGTGTTGTTTTGACGGTGTAGGGGGCACTGCTGGGTCAAACCTTGTAAGCAGAATAAAGTCATTCCCCGCACCGTGCATTTTCCAAAACGGAATTTTCATGATTCGTCAGGCTCTGTGTGTTGCTCGTCTTCTCGTTGCATCTGCACCCAGTCTGCCATAATTTGCAGTGCTTCTAGCTTGACAAGATCGCTGAACGTTTCTTCTTCCTCTTCGGTATCTGTGACGCCGGCTTGATCCATCAGTTGGTTTTGGATTTCGGTTAATTCTCGTTCCGTTCGCTGATGATCTCTGCGGGTTTCCTTGTGAAGTGTGATTTTTTCGGTTTCATTCATGCTGCGAATTCGCTCTAACATCTCGAGATATGCCTGGAAACGAGGGTCTTCCTGACGTCTTGCTTCGGAGGTTTCGCGTAGTTGCGGTATGACCTCTTGAAGATCTCCGTACGCAGAGTACATGGCTGGGTCTACTGTGCTCCATTCTAATGGATTATCCAAAAACTCTTCGCCGAATTCCGCGGCATCAAAAGCAGATGGAATTACAATATCAGGGCTAACGCCATACAGTTGAGTGGACTCACCGGTAATGCGGTAAAACAAAGCGGATGTGACCTTCATCGAGCCGAAGTCTTCGCGTCGCGCAAGTGGTGTAACGGTTTGGACCGATCCCTTGCCATGTGTTTTGGAGTCTCCGATAATGATCGCGCGCCCATAATCTTGGAGTGCGGCAGCTACGATTTCTGATGCTGATGCACTGACGCGGTTGACGAGCACAGCGAGGGGCCCATCAAAGGCAACAGTTGGATCATTGTTTGGAACGATCGAAACGCTTCTACGCTCGCGTACTTGCACGACGGGCCCGGCTTCGATGAATAACCCGGTCATTAAAATGGCCTCAATGAGTGAACCACCTCCATTGCTTCGTAAATCCAGTACGACGGCTTCTACCTTTTCATTGCGCATTTCCCTGAGTATTCTGGCGACATCGCGCGAGACGCTTGTGGCGTTGGGGTCGGCCCTGCGTCCCTGCATATCTGCGTAAAAGGTAGGCACGGTGATAATCCCAACTTTTCGAGACGTTCCGTCAGGGTCAGTGATGGAACGTATATCAGAGCGTGCCTCGCGCTCTTCTAACTTGATTTCATCACGAACAAGGTCGACTTCTTTTGTCGTTACGCCAGAAGGATCTGATGCGGGTATAACCGTAAGGATAACGCGCGTGCCTTGTTCGCCACGTATGAGGCGAACGGAGCGGTAGAGCGGCCAGTGCAGAATGCTTACTGGCTCTTCTCCTTCTTCTGCAACTGCTATGATCTTGTCTCCAGGCCGCAAGCGAATATCACGTGTGTCTTTGCTGGCGGGGCCGCCGGGAATCAGGCTGACGATGCGTGCGGCGCCATCTTCCGGACGCAATGTTGCGCCAATACCTACCAGCGAAAGTTTCATTTCGATTTCGAAATCCTCCACAGCGGCGGGAAACATGTAATCACAGTGTGGGTCAAATGCGCGTGCAAAGGAGGAAAGAAATTTTTGTAGGATCCATTCTTCGTCGGCATCTTCCATAACATGTTGATATTGCGTGTACCGGTTTCTTATGTACGCAGCCGGTTCCAAGTGAGGCGGTATAAATATACCGGGATCTTCCTTTGGTTCTACATCCGGATCAGCCTCGTCGTTTTCCTTTTCATCGTCATCCGGCGCGGTATCTTCATCATACGTTTCATTCTTGCCGTTGGCTTCGTCTGCATTGTTGTCTTGTAGGATGCGTCGCAAATATTCATTTTTCACGCGTTTTCGCCAAAGCTCATCCCATTCAGTCTTGTCTTGGCTCCAAGGAGCATCACGACGTTTCCAACGATATTTTTCCTCTACTTCAAAATCGAAATCGTTTTCCAGTAGGGTGTCGACAAACGCAATGCGATTGTGCATGCGTTCCTTGAACACTTCAAAGAGTTCAAACGCAAAACGATTGTCTCCCTCTAGTAATTCTTCCCGCAAGGTATCAGCTCTTGATTCAAATTGCTTGATATCGTCAGCCCGGAAATACACACGGTCAAAATCCAGCGAGGCTACGTAGTTTTTGATGGTTTGGTCTATGATTTCGTCTGTTAATGCACGTCGCGACAGATGCTCTCTTGGAAACTCTCTAGCTAGGGTCTCTGTAATTTTAGAATGGTAATCGCTGTCTTGCTGTGGTCTAGCACCTGCCAACGCATATGCCAGGAGCGGTAGGGCGATAAGTAGAGAAAGAAATGTGTAGCGGCGTTTCATGGTATTTTGCAAAACCTCATAACAAAAAGCAGTGGAATGGACCGATTGAGTCGGATGTATTCCACTGCTGTTGGCAATACGTGTAAGATAAATCTATTGTAGGATGGCATCCTTACAAGCTTTCGCCACTCTAAACTTGACGACTTGTTTTGCCGGTATGGTGATCGTTTCTCCCGTAGCAGGGTTACGGCCCTGACGTTCTGCCCGGTCTACCAGCACAAGTTTCCCGATTCCCGGAATAAGAAAGCCGTTTTTTGCCTCGGCATATGCTAGTGTAGACAGTTCATCGAGAAGATTCGATACGTCGGTTTTTTTTAAGCCGGTTTTTTCTGCCAGTGTTGCGATGGTTTGCGTTTTGGTCATAATGCACTCCTTGTTTTTTCGTAAAAGAATAGGATACTGCCTATCCTGTCTTTTGAAACCTATAAAGAGCCTGCATGTTTTAAATGTTCATACAGTCACTGCATGCAGATCTCATTCATGGATAAGTGTCGACTAAAGGATGGGGAAACTCAAGCACTTTTCGCTCTGTTCTGATGCCTGACGGAAGGTGTCACTTATTTGAGATAAGAAAATGCAAACAGCCGTTTTTTACATGGATGAACCTTTATCTGTTGGTGTTTTCTGGCGGATGACAGAATGGAAGGCAACTTATGCGGCATACAGTGTGTATGTTGCGATTGGCCTGAATACAGCGTTTGCTATAATCAGCTACGTGCCATTTTTAGGGAGAAAGGTCCTCAGGCGCATGCCGATAAGACAAACGTCATCATCGAAATGCGCACTCCCGGAAAAATCTTGCGCATCGGTTACGATTTGTTCCAGGCATTCCGAAACACTCTTTTGCGCATTTTTCTCTAGTGTTTGTGACAAGCCTGTGACATCAAAAATTTTCTCTTGGTCGGGGTCTTCCGCTTCTGTGATGCCATCTGTGTATAGCAGCAGCATATCGTTCTTTTGTATTTTGGAGTGCGAGGCATGGAATTCGGTGTCGGGGAATAGGCCCAGTGCGGGTTCGGGAGCATTGTCATGCGTCACAACAGGTTTCACATCCTGATTTTTTGCCTGTAGCAATAGTGGCGGAGGATGCCCCGCGCTGGCCCATTCCATCTCCCCCGTTGTAAGATCTAATACCATGTAGAACGCAGAAGCGAACATTGTTTGCCCAGGGTGCGAAATGATTCTTGCGAGGTCCCGATTCATGTGAGACAAGAAAGCAGCAGGGTCGTAACGGAAGGGGCCAAGCTCCTCAATCAGGCCGCGTATGGTGGCTACAATCAAGGCCGACCGTACGCCATGCCCCATCACATCGGAAATAAAGATGCCGACACGCGTTAAGGATACGGCAAAGATTTCAAAAAAGTCTCCTCCTACGGCCCCACTAGGCAAATAGGTATGTCCGAGTTCAATCGCAGACTCATTAAGCGGTACGCCAGCCGGAAAAGTAGGGTAGTCTCGCTGAATAAAGGCTAGCTGGAATTCATTGGCCAAATTCAAATCATCTGCCAATTGCGCATTGTGCTGTCGCAATTCATTTTGAATCCGTTTTTGATCGCTGATATCCAACAGGGACCAAACCATGCCCACTACTTCTCCTTCTGCGTCTAGGTTGGGGGCGACGGAAGCTAATACCACAAGCGTGGTATCTCGTGCACAACGCATTTGTAGTTCTCCGCTCCAAGGATTTGATCCCATAATTGTCTTTCGAATGGAATCACCCATTTGCGGGTTGCAGAGGTGCTCGTGTATAGAAAAATCCTCACGGTCGTCTTTGATTCCGAGGAGTTTTTCCATTGCGGGATTAATATATTGTACATTTCCTGCGGTGTCGGTTATCGCAATACCATTTCCTGAGTTTTGAATGGCGGTATGGCCCGTTCGCAATTTTTCCTCGGCTTCTTTGCGGAAAGAAACATCTCGAATGAAGAAGCTGAGATACTGTTGGTCTGATACCTTAAGTCGGTTTACGGAAACTTCTGCAGGGAACGTTGTCCCGTCAGCTCTGCAACAGTATGCCTGAATCAGTATAAAGCGATCATGCTCTAGATTACTATTGATTGTGGGGATGAGAGCGTCGCTAGATCCGGAAATCAATTCCGTGACGTGAATGCTTTGAAATTGTTTTACCGGTAATTGAAAGAACTCTTCGGCTCTTGCGTTGGCACAGACCATGTTGCCGTCGATCTGAGTGATGATGGCGGCATCATACACACTTTCAAACAATTCTCTGAAGTCAGCCCCTCCGGGGAATTGCATTTCATTTTGAGAGTCGTCTCCCTCTACAGACTGCAGTTGGATGGGGGTGGTACCATCGGTAACCTCCTCTCCCTGTTCTGTAAGGTCGATACGCATCGTTGTGGAAAAACGCGTAACTCCCGGTGTAGAGTCTTTCTTGGATTGCATATTGCTTGTCTTACTTCCGGTCTACTGGAAAGCCTGATGCTACCATGTTTGTTTGCGGTGTTTGGTGTGTGGCATCACCTAGTTCTGATTTGGTTGTAATCATAGGTTTGAATGCTCTGTTCAGCAAGCGATAAAAACACAAAACCTGCATATATTTCGCTTTTTTATGCGATGGGGGAGCCTAGGCGGGATGATTTATTCTGGTTATTGGGTTGTACGTTCGATATATTAGCTGTTCGAGTTGTATTTCTAGCATCTACCGCAATTTCGTATCAGGTATTATAGCACCGATGGGTATCGAGCGGTAAAGCGTTACTTTTGTCAGGAGGCATTTCATGCAGTGGATTTTACAAAAATTGCTGGGTACGAAAAACCAGCGTGATATCAACCGGATCATGCCATTGGTTAAGCGAATCAATGAGCTGGAAGAGTCGTATCAGAAACTAGACGAAGCGACACTTCAGGGGCATACGCAGCAGTTTCGGAAGCGACTGGCTGAAGGCGCGTCTCTTGATGATATTCTGTGCGAGGCTTTTGCCACCGTTAAGAATGCATGCCGGCGTTTATGCGGTACGACCGTTGATGTATGCGGGCATGAATTGACTTGGGACATGGTTCCTTTCGATGTGCAGCTCATTGGTGGGATCGTCTTGCATCAGGGTAAAATTGCAGAAATGCAAACGGGGGAAGGCAAGACCTTGGTGGCGACGATGCCACTATATCTTAATGCCTTGGCTGGGAAGAATGTGCATTTGGTTACGACGAATGACTATCTGGCGCGTCGTGATGCTGCCTGGATGGGGCATGTATATACGTATTTGGGGCTCACCGTGGGCTGTATTCAGAACAACATGCGTCCTGAGGAACGCCGTGAGGAATATGCCAAGGATATTACGTATGGGATGAACAGTGAATTCGGCTTCGATTATTTGCGTGATAATGGCATGGCGTTTCGCCCTGAGGAACGCGTACAGAATGGGTATGCGTATGCGATTATCGACGAAGTGGACAATATCTTGATTGATGAGGCCCGCACGCCCTTGATCATTTCAGGACCAGCACCGGTTTCCTCGCATCAGTATTTTGAGCTAAAGCCGCGTGTTGAGAAGTTAGTGCGTTTACAGGCGGAGCAAGTCAACCGATTGGTTTCGGATTTGCAGACTGCCCTTGAGAGGGGGGATACGGAAAAAGCGCAGATATTGATGTACCAGGTTGGACATGGGATGCCCAAACATAAGAAGTTCATGCATTTGTTTGAGGATCCTTCCAATCGGAAACTCCGTGAGCAGGTGGAAAACATGATGCTTACGGACATGCGCAAGGAAGAAGCGCGTGCATTACGGGAAGAGCTTTATTTTACGATTGATGAACGGGGTAATGATGCCAACCTAACGGAGCGCGGTTGCGAGGCGCTGAGTCCAGACGATCCGGATATGTATGTTTTGCCCGATATGGTAACAGCGATGGCGGAGCTTGATGGTCAGGCAGATCTCTCGGCTGAGGCCAAAACACGGGAACGGCAACGTCTGCAGGAAGAGTTCAGCGAACGAAGTGAACGCATTCATAATGTCGATCAATTGCTGCGGGCTTACTGCGCGTACGAAAAGGATGTGCAGTACGTGGTCCAGGATAATCAGGTTATGATTGTGGATGAATATACGGGACGATTGATGCCGGGGCGTCGTTGGAGTGATGGACTGCATCAGGCGATTGAAGCGAAAGAGGGCGTTAAAATCGAGCGCGAGACCCAAACCTTGGCCAGTATCACGATTCAGAATTATTTCCGCATGTACGGGAAGCTTGCCGGTATGACTGGTACAGCAGAAACCGAAGCTGATGAATTTCATGAAATTTACAAACTCGATGTCGTTGTAATTCCGACGAATCGTCCCATTCGCCGCGTTGATAGCAATGATGTGATTTATAAGACACAGCGCGAAAAATATAAAGCACTGATCGAGGATGTTTCGGTGCGGCATCAGAACGGACAACCGATTTTGGTCGGTACGGTATCCGTTGAAACGTCCGAGCTGATTAGCCGAATGCTGCGTCGGCAGAATATTCCACACAGTGTATTGAATGCCAAGAATCATGAGCGCGAGGCAGAAATCGTCATGCGTGCCGGCCAGCCGGGAGCGGTTACGATTGCCACCAACATGGCAGGCCGTGGCACGGACATTAAGCTCGGGGAAGGAATTGCCGGCTTGCCGCGGGAGGTGGTGATGTCCGGGATTCGCCTGGAGGATGCATACGAGGGAAAGACATTGCGCGAATACCTGACAGATCATTATTGTGGATTGTATGTGATTGGTTCGGAACGGCATGAGGCGCGACGGATTGACCGACAGTTACGTGGTCGCTGTGCGCGGCAAGGTGATCCGGGGGCATCAAAATTCTACATTTCGCTTGAAGACGACCTGATGCGCTTGTTTGGGTCGGATCGGATCTCTAATATCATGGCAAAGTTGGGGCTCGAAGAAGGCCAGGAATTGGAGCATCGCTGGTTAAACCGCTCCATCGAGACGGCACAACGGCGTGTGGAACAGCAACATTTTTCGGTTCGTAAGCGCACGCTCGAGTATGACGATGTCATGAACAAGCAGCGCGAGATCATTTACGGTCTGCGTGAGCGCGTGGTTTGTGCTGATAAGGTGCGCGAGGTGATGTACGATGTGATGGAAGATGTGATTGCCAGCACCGTCGAGGTCATGCTTGCCACGCGCGAGGGGCGGGCAGTAGAAGACTTCCGCGAATGGGTACAAACGACGTTTCCGATTCCGCTCACGGCGGATGAGGTCAAGCAACGTATCGAGGATCTGGATAGCCTTGCGGCATTTGTTTTCGAGCGCGTGTGTAAAGCATACGAAATAAAGGTTTCGACAGAAGATTCGCATGCGATCGAGACCATGGAGCGAATGGTTGTGCTGCGAGCGATTGATTCGCACTGGCAGGAATACCTGCGGGCGATGGATGGTTTGCGTCAAGGCGTCGGGTTGCGGGCTTATGGGCAGCGCGACCCGCTGGTGGAGTACAAGAATGAAGCATACAAAATGTTTCAGCAATTGATGTCGGATATCAAGACCGAGATCATCAGTGGAGCCTTCAAATCTGCTACCTCGGTGGAGCGGTATGGCGAGTTTTTGCGTGCTTTGCCCGTGCGCATGGTTCATGAGACGCCTCCACCTGTAACGGGGGGAGGTGCGGGAACGCCGACTGATGCGGGAAGCTCTTACACTGGCGACGTGACGGTATCCTCTTCGGGGGGGTCGCGTGCTGCGGGCAGTTCATCGGCGTCTTCAACAGGGCGTCCCAGTAGAATGGCATTAGCTCCTGTGAGTGGTGAAAAGCGTGTGGGTAGAAATGATCCATGCCCCTGCGGTAGTGGAAAGAAATATAAGAAATGTTGCGGTGCATAACGAGACGAAACTTGCTTGTATTGGTTGCCAGTACCCTTAGCGGGTTCTTATTGGCATGTGCCTTTCCCATGCCTCCTGTTTTGGCTGGCCTTGAGGGAGGAAGTGCCGCTTGGATTGCCTTGGTTCCGCTTCTTCTGGTATTGCCACATGTTTCACCCAAAGAAGGAGCCTTGTGGGGTGGAATTTCCGGTATTGTGTTTCATCTCATTGGTTTATCGTGGCTGTTGGCCTTGCGTGTGACATGGGGGAATACATTTCTGACAATATTGTCCTGGTTGGGGCTGGCGCTTTATTGCAGTCTTTATGTGGTGGTTTTTTCCTATATTTATGCGAGCTATGCAGCAAAGCTCATCCCGTGCGGGTTACGTGGGCGTTTGATGTTGATCTTGCTTGCACCCCTTTGCTGGGTAGGACTTGAATTCATACGCACGTGGCTATTTACCGGATTTCCTTGGAATTTGCTAGGTGCCAGCCAGTATGAAAATCCTGTATTATTACAGCCTGCGCGTATTGCCGGTGTGTATGCAATATCCTTTTTGATTGTTTTGTTCAACACGTCGTTGGCTTTGACTGCCCAGCGCATATGGCACGAGGTTCGCAGTGGCACCAAGGGGCGTCGGATTCATGTGGAGTTGATGATTGGTTTGCTCGCGTTGGTATTGTCCTGGAGCATGGGGGTTCGCTCGCTATCACGTTTGCAGCAGCTCGCCACGGAGGATCCGAAGGGTATTCGCGTAGCCGTGATTCAGCCAGCAATACCGCAAGTGCAGAAATGGTCCGAGTGGCATATACAGGAAATCAAATCGGTGCTACGCGAGCAGACGGAACTTGCATTCATGAGTCATCCGGATGTCGTGGTTTGGCCTGAGACGGCTACCCCGGGGCGGGTACGCTTTGACCCCGGAAGCCGTGCTTTGGTGAAAGATGCCGTAGCGGAAGGCGCATCTTTGCTGGTGGGTACCATGGACAGCGATCCGGATATGGAGCATCACTACAATGCAGCCTTACTCGTAACGCCGGATACGCGCATAGCATCGGCCTATTACAAGCGCCATTTGGTCCCATTCGGGGAATATGTCCCCCTGACTAATTGGTTGCCTTTTCTTGAGCGCTTTGCGCCATTAGGGTTCAGTTGTACTCCCGGAGAAATGGACCAGGAGCTGATGCAACTGCCGGGGCCTGATGGGAAAATTGCGACGAGTGTCTTGATCTGTTTTGAAGATGTTTTCCCCTATCTCGCTCGTCGTGATGTACGGAATGGGGCACAACTGATTGTAAACATAACCAATGATGGATGGTTTGACGGTACGGCAGCTCCTAGGCAGCACCTTGCGCTTGCCGTGGTGCGTGCCGTTGAGAATCAGGTGCCGATGGTGCGGTCTGCCAACACTGGGGTTAGTGCTTTTATTGATCAAGGCGGCCGTATTAAGGAAGTGCCGGGGCCACGGGCTGAAGGCTCCAGAGGATGGGGGGCTCGAGGCGTTATTGTGCTGCCTCCGGGAGAGCATCTCACGCTTTATACGCGTTTCGGCGATTGGCTGCTTGCGATTCCTTGCGCGATTGTTACGGTTCTTATCTTTCTGTGGATTATCGTAGACCACAGAAGAAAGAAGAGAACGTAAACGGTAACTCGCGTGTCGTCTGTCGCATTGTGAGTGTCGAATCATTGCTTCGAGCGCACACGTCCGATGGTTTTGTTCTGGGATCTGAGGGCTTTCGTGGACGCTTACGGGAGAGAAAGGGAGGGAAGGGGACGTTCTGGAGGGAAGGGGACGTTCTAGGTATAGAGGGAAGGGGACGTTCTAGGTAAATACTTATTGGAAAGGTGTTTAAATGTTAATTGACACATCTCTTTCGATGTATTTAGGATGCGTGCATGCCAAGAACAGCTAGAATTTTTCAGCGTGCGCTTTGTTATCACGTGATGAATCGGGGTGTGAATCGGCAGCGCATTTTCCAAGACGATGCGGATCGTCGTTATTTCACACAGACGGTGGCTGACTACAAGGCACTCTGCGGAGCGCGAATCTACCATTGGTGCTGGATGGACAACCATTATCATGTCTTGATTGAGGTGGTGTATGAGAATCTACGCGGTTTCGCCGGCGGTCTACAACAAGCGTTTGCGCAGTACCATCATGCCCGGCATCATGGAAGTGGGGTGTTTTGGCAGGGACGGTTCAAGAGTCGGCCAGTGGAAATCGGTAGTTATCTGGCCAGTTGCGGTCGCTATATTGAGCGCAATCCGGTTCGTGCGGGATTGGCTGTTCATGCTTGGGATTACCACTGGTCCAGTGCCTCCTCTTATGTCAATGGTGTCGAGGATGGTCTGACGGACGAGAATCCTTATCTCGGGGCTTTCGAGGAGGCTGATCGCCGTGCCTATGCGCAAGCCTTGATATCCGGTGAGTCCGACGCGGCCGTGATCCGGCAGGTGGAAGGTGAGCGGGTTATTGGAAGCAGGGCGTTTGCCGAAACCTTGAAAATGGAGCGTGGTCGGCATCGGGTTAAGCGCGGTCGCCCTTATGTAAAGTGTGTCAATTAGTGTGTAAACAACTTATAAACAGAATTTTATCTAGAACGTCCCCTTTCTCCTTCGAAGAATTTGCCGCAGCCGGAATTGTCTATACGGATGATGGCGGGCAGCGCACATTCAAGGGCGAAATCGATGCTGGAACCGACCCGTTTGCATGGTCGACTGCCGGTCACGGCATCCCCGACGGATGGCTCGTGAAGTACGGCCTAGACCCGCTCGATCCAGCGGTTGCCGAAGAAGACCCCGACGAAGACGAACTCACGAATTACGAAGAGATGATCTACGGTACCGACCCATGGTCTCCCGATACCGACGGCGACGGGATATCCGACTACGATGAAATCATGGCAGGGAGTGACCCGCTCGACCCCGACCAGACCACGCATGAGGCTGGAACGGTTACATTTCTGCTTTCAGCCGGGTATCAGGAGTCAACCGGTGAAGGCACTGGCAATGGCGTCGCCACACTGCACATCGGACCGTTGTCGATACCTTTCTCCCACGACAGTCCCGTGCAGGATCTCGAGTTGCAACTTCCCGCAGGCTTGAAGCATCCTATGTCGTTCGAGGGCGCAACGGATCATCTCGGCGGTGCACTGGTGTTGTCGATCGACCCGACACCGAACGATATGGTTTTCCATGACCCCGAGGGCCTTTTCGGACCGGCGCATGCTGCTGACTATCCCTTCGCATTTGTTGCCTTTCCCGTGGTTTCCCTTACCAATATTGAGCCCTGCCTTCCATGGACGGAGAGCTATGATCTGATCGCGGATATCATTCCCGACGGATTGCTCGGCCAATTCCACTACAACGTGCCAGATGGCTACACCGCTACCCCTGCCGTTGCGAGCAGCGGTGATGAAACGTCCATTTCTGCCGACTATCCTTTATGGGAAAACCGCAACGGAGTCATAACGGCCACGTTCCTATCGCCTTCCACTAGTCTGACGACCAACGCGTCGCTCAGTGCGTCGACCCCCATCATCAGGCAATGTACAACGCTCGATCTGCATATTGAGCCTGTCGATGCGCCTGGCCAATATCTTGGTGTGGGCGAAACCAACACCTACAGGGCTGTACTGAACATGGATGTCGCGGGCACATACCAGTGGGATGTAGATACCGATCACTTTGAGATCATCGGCCCGTCCACCGGGTCGAATATCACCCTCAAGGCCATTGCGCCGGATCAAACGTATCTGGACCTCACATTCACCCCGGATGGATCGGAAGATCCGGGCTACGCGTGGTATGAAATACATACCATTAAAGTTGATTTAGGGATCTACCGCCTTGAGGGAAACAAGGTCGACGAGGATAAAGACCACACTGAAGGGAGTATCACTCGTATTTTAAATCCTCATGATGAAGAGACGGCGGGAACCGGTAAATTGAACGGTGTATCCCTGAAAATTGAACCGTCCATTGAGTCGGGCGGCATTACATCTTTGAGCTACAAGCTTCGCCTAAAGACCATCAGCAACGATCGTAACAAGGGACATGTCCGGGTTTATCGGCGGAACGGAGGAGCGGATACGAAGATACTCGACAATACTCCGAGCGGTGGAACTACCGAGGCACCGTTAACCGAGGCACAGTTGAGCGATGAGTTCTGGATGGAGTTTGAGCGGGGTGGAATCATCGAGATCGAGCTTGTTGTACTGGATGGTACGACAGAGCTTAGCGCCGACACTGTTAGGGCTACTGGCATAGCGTGCACGCCGAAGGCCGGAAATATCTATTTTGTGAATTCTGCTGGCTCGGTTTCATCACCGTGGAATGACTTTACAGATGCGTCTGCGTCCGATATCAGCACAACAATAAGCTCTGCTTCTGCGGATGCGAATATTGTTATTGCAGGTGCTACCTATAATGAATCTGGCCTTGATGTTGCGTCCAATGTTATGGTTGCCGGACTTGGTGCTGCTTTTGAAAGCACCAATTCGTTTGATTTCAAATTCGACGACCTTCCGATCATTCGCGGCGGTGGAGATGGTAGTGTGTTCACCGTAAAAGATAAAGAAAAGGTTCACTTATCCGGACTTCGGGTAACGGAAGGAAAAGCCATTCGTGGTGGAGGTATATTTTTTCAAAATTCGTCAGAATCGTTTGTCCGTTTCTGTGAAATCTACAAGAATGAAACTCCCCAAAACGCGGTGTGCCATGGCGGCGGTATTGCTCTGGAGAACTGTACCAATGTAGAGATCAGCCACAGTTATATTCATGAAAACAAAGTGTACGGAAAGACTATTCCGGATCCATGGAATGTTCGTGGGGGTGGCGGCGGTGGGGTCTATGTTCATAACGGCAAACACATTCAAATTAATCACAATAAAATTGAAGCTAATTCAGCCTACCTATACGGAGGAGGAGTGGCTTTCCGCAGTACGATAGCCAATGACTCTCGGAACGCTATTGTCGAAGGGAATCAGTTTTGGGCCAACTGTGCAGGATATACAGCAGGTGCGAATTCCGCGGGATTCGGAGGCGGTCTTGCTGTTTGTGGCTATTATGACAACATTAGAGCGTTAGCTTCGATTGGAGCGGACGGCGCGGGCTTTGGTCTGTATGGTCAGGGTTATAATCAAGTACGATTGAAGGGTAATCACTTTGAACTCAACGGAGTCTACAGTTTCGCTAGTTGTACAGAATCTCGTGGTGGAGGCATGTATGCTGGGATAAGGGACACAAAGGTTTATCTTGATGGGGATACGTTCACTAGAAATGTGAGTGCTGGAGATGGGAGTGCTGTATGCACTATGGCTTTTGCAAGTTTGGATGCCGTTGGTGTTGAGATTCATGACAATTTTCAGGCTGAAGATGACGGAGGTGCTATATCTCATGGTTCGATGAGTTCTGGAAGGTGGGAAGAATCCGAAATCTACAACAATCGCGCAACCAATAAGGGCGGGGGAATCCATGCGAGCGTAAGGTCTACAATAACAATCAAGAATTGCAAAATCCAGGAAAATGAAGCTCTGGGAGGCCTCGGTGGTGGTGGAATTTACATACGCAATTCCTTTCTGTTTTCCGAAGGGGGGAACCAGATTGTGAACAACCAGACAACAAGAAACGGAGGGGGAGTAGCGGTCTTGTATTCAAATGACTCCGGGGGCAATCCGTTAACTATAACACAACCTCGTCTATTGCTCCGTTCTGACGATATAATATCTGGTAATTCAGCATCATTGCATGGTGGCGGCGTCATAGTTCTGCGCGAAGTCGACAACTATCCATTGACTTTTATAGACGATTTATTTTGCGATATCAAAGGATCTACTTTCCATCAAAATACCGCAGGAGTGGCTGTTGATGGTAAACTGACTAGTGGTGTGTATATCAAAAATGCAGAAAACTATAAAATCAAGAACTCTATATTCCAAGATCATGCAGAGGGAACGGCGCTCACTATTGAGCATCCAGTTCCGCCGGGAGAATTCCCAAAAGATCGTGTCGACAATACATTTATCGGTAATCTCTTTGATGAAAACATACTACCATAAGGAGTCTACATGAACCCCCGAGTATTAATATTTGTTTTTATACTATTTGCTGCGCTCGCAATCTCAGCTTTTTGTACGGAGAAGGATTTTTCTGACCCCGCGAGTTCACTTGATGATGGTTCACAGATCGATAGATCCGAAGCACTAAGACAGCGAACGGAAGCCAGGAAGAAACAGCCTGGGATTGATACTGCAACAGCGATAGAGGAAGCTAAACGCTTGGTTGATCAGCTAGATCAGGCAGATTCTGCCGAGGAACGCGAAAAGCTATTTATTAGACTTGGACGTTCACGGCATACTACTCTGCATATTGTTCTACCCAGCTTGATTTCCTGGATGAAGGATGGGGGTAGCGAGCAGGATCGCATTTCTGCGGCGAAGGCGTTGCGCTCCCTCGCCCGTGGAACAACCGCTTCGCATATTCATGTCGTTTTTGCCGGAGCATATCCGGATGAAGAAAGTGAAAGTGTTCGAAAAGTCCTGCTTGATCATCTTTCTCGATCTGTGCCGAGTGATCGTGGTATAAAATTTCTCGTTTCTCTCCTTGCGGATAAAGCAGTCCCATATACGGATAAAGAGCACTTCATGCAAAGCATACGGATACCGTCATATGTCGGCGGTACAAACCGATGGGACAAGCTGCGAATAAATCTTGAAACAATGCTGGAGGTTGGTTCCTTGGATGTGAAGGAGAGCAATCTTGTCCAAAACTATGTAGAGAAGATCGAAGCACTCTTGGAACGATATCGTTTGGCAAACACCCCTGAAGCCATTATGGCAGCAAAGGTCGCTCGGATCAAAGAGATCAGCGCAGGTTGTCCCGAAGTAATTAAATTGCTCAGAGAGTCACTTTCCCCAGTATCTGCGCATATAGAATCGAAGCGCGATAGCCTTACCGCGGATGAGTATCGACAGATGCGACGCGAAATGAAGAATATTCACGAAATGCTGCTGGAGATCGAAAATGAACTCCGTGAGGAAAGGGAGCAGGGGAATCGCCATTAGCCCCCCGGCGCTCCTACGGACTATTCCCGAAAATGACGTAATTGCGCAAGTGCAGCAGGAAAACAGGATGTGAAAAGATTCCTAGACAAGAAAGGTGGTGGCAATATGAAAGGTTTCGTAATACGATCAATAGGTGTCGGTCTACTATGGGCTAGCACATGCATGGCTTCTAGGACTCTTAGCTACAAAACGACAGTACTGGATGTCATTGATGGTAATACCATCGGAGATAGTGGGGGTCACATCTCGATATTCTATAATATGATTGATCGGAGATAGTGGGGGTCACATCTCGATATTCTATAATATGATTGACGTGCTCCTTTTGTTATGATTTATCTTGAGTATGGCAAGGCCGCTGCGAATAGATATTGCGAATGGTTGGTATCATGTGATGTCGCGTGGGATTGAGCGCCGCACGATTTTCATGGATGATTCCTTTTGTCTTCACTTTCTTGATCTTCTTGGAGAAATGAGCCAGCGGTTCTCTGTGGAGGTGCATGCATATGTGCTGATGGGGAACCATTATCACTTGATTCTCCGTACTCCCTGCGCGAATGCCAGTCGCGCTATGCAGTGGCTCAATGTAAGTTATAGTGCATGGTTCAACGCGAAGCGAAAGCGCGTGGGCCATGTGTTTCAAGGGCGTTTTCGCAGCACACTGATCGATGGCGATGGGGCATGGTTGCTGGAGGCGAGTGCGTATTTGCATCTGAATCCGGTCCGGGTATCGAAACTTGGGTTGAATAAATCCGCAAATCGCGCGGAATCTCTCGGGCTTGTAAAGCCGGACCCGGAATTGGTTCGTCAACGGCTGCGCATTTTACGTGAGTACCGGTGGTCTTCTTATCGAGCCTATGGGAATTATGCGGCAGCTCCCGATTGGTTATTCACGGAAGAGATCCTTATCCGAGCGGGGGATAAGGAATCTTACCGTCGGTATGTGCAGTCCCGTGTTACGCGTGGGGTTGCCCCTGATGAATTCGCAAACTTTCACGCCAGAATTGCCATTGGTAGTCGTTCTTTTCTGGATTGGGCTCGCAGTTGTGTAAAGTCTGTTTCACAGGAACAACCTGATCGTTCTTTTCTCGCCCGCCAGGTTTCTTTTGAGAGGATTGTTGCGGTTGTTGAGCAGTTCAAGGAAGAGGAGTTTGCAGCGTTTCGTGATCGCTACGGTGATTGGGGTCTGGGCATGGTTTTGTATCTGGCACGGCGTCACAGCGGCTTGACATTGGCGCGGCTCGGTGAGCAGGCGGGGGGGATGACATATAAAGCCGTATTTGCGCAGGTAAAGAATATGGAGAAGAAGTTGGAAACAAACTCGGAGCTTCGTGGGATATGCAAGGATCTCGAAAATGAATTATAGAATATCGAGATGTGACCCCCACTATCTTCCCCCACTATCTCCATCCGCTCAATCCCGACACGGATGGCGATGGCCTGCTTGATGGTCATGACCTGACGGTTGATTCGAGCGATCCGCGCTACGAAGAATTTGCCGCGGCCGGAATCGTCTACACGGATGATGGCAGCCAGCGCACATTCAAGGGCGAAATCGATGCTGGAACCGACCCGTTTGCATGGTCGAGTGCCGGTCACGGCATCCCCGACGGATGGCTCGTGAAGTACGGCTTCGACCCGCTCGATCCAGCGGTTGCCGAAGAAGACTCCGACGAGGACGGGCTTACGAATTACGCAGAGATGATCTA
Organism: PVC group bacterium; assembly: GCA_003567005.1. Taxonomy (GTDB): domain Bacteria; phylum Verrucomicrobiota; class Kiritimatiellia; order UBA8416; family UBA8416; genus T3Sed10-140. The sequence goes on along the minus strand of PXBF01000198.1, from coordinate 1,080 downwards.
CGGTACCGACCCGTGGTCTGCCGATACCGACGGCGACGGAATCTCCGATTACGATGAAATCATGGCAGGGAGTGACCCGCTCGACGCAAACCAGCAATACCATGCGCACGGCGCTGCCGTTTTCACGCTCTCGCTCGGCTACGAGGAGCCTACCGGCGATGGCTCAGGGAATGGAATTGCCACATTGAAAATCGGGCAGATCTCGATACCTTTCTCCCATGAAAACCCGGTAGAAGCGTTCGAGCTTTGGTTGCCCAAGGGGGAAGTGCATTCATTCGAACTTCAAGGAGCCGCCGATTATCTGGGCGGTGCCGTGACAATCTCGATTACAGACCCGTCCGACGGGATCGTGATCTACGACCCCGATGGCATCTTCGGTACGACACAAGGTTCCGGAACACAAGCGTCTGGTGCGTCCGGTGCAACGACCAGCAGCACTCCTTCCGCCTTCATGGCTATTCCGGACCTGGTCATTGAGCCGAATTCGCTTTGTCTCTCCTGGCAGCAAACCAAGGAAGTGACGACCACCATTTTTCCCGACCAATTACAGGGAATAGGCGCATTCCACTATACCGCCCCCGAAGGGTACAGCGCCGACCCTGCGGTATCCACGCATGGCATAACCACGGTGTCGGCCACAGCCTGGCAGCCTCCCGCAGGCTATCTGACCGTTACTTTCGTACCGGTATCCGGTTTCTATACGATCTTCGGAACCTTCACCGACAGCATACACATCTGCTACGATCCATATGATGACCCCATCCCTGAAATCTACCTAGAGGTTCCTCCTGATGCCATTGCCGATAACGTGACTGCGTCAAATGCCGTTAAACTCGTAGTTTCGCCAGCTATGGCCGCGTCTGCTGTTACCGTACAGAATATCAGTAACGAACCCGTAGGAACAAATCCCCGGAATTTAATTGGAGAAACAGAAATGAATTTCATTCTAAGTGACGATACTCCTTTAACGTGGCACATAGAGAAGGGAATTTGGTTTGGAACGGAGTGTAAAACGAATGATCTGGGATATGCCTATGCATTTTGGAAAGATAAACCCCAGACAGGAGAAAAACTCAACGC
>PXBF01000069.1 GCA_003567005.1 PVC group bacterium | reverse complement strand
GAGCGAAGCGAACTTACCGCTTTGGGGGGAGCGAAGCGACGTGGTGTACCACCCAGCGCGCTCGTCCAACCATCCACGTTTGCTCTCTGCAAGAGGTTGGGGGCTGCCGCCCCAAAAACTCTGGGCCGCCCAAGAGCCCTTACTAGACTGTAACTTCAGTTTTGCTATACTCGTAATCCGCTCTCGTCGCACGCTCTCGTCAACCGGATTACGAGAGCGTGCGACGAGAGCGGATTACGATTCAAGAAGTTACACCTCCGCATCATCTTGCCACCCGAAGTGCCCTCACTAACAGGTTCGTAAACGATTCTCTTGCTTTGGAACCAGGTTGTCCGGTAGAGCGGTTGGTTTCCGTATACAAAATGTAGGTTTGCGTGTCAGATGTTTCTTTACGGCATTATGTTGCTCCCGTGTGGGCTACGCTGGCGAGCGCTTTACGAATGATGCCTACGACGAGTGCCGCCAGTGCAAAAACACCGATTACAACGAATCCCCAAACTCCAGCTCTGGAGTAGACCGACCATAGGCACCCGATCAAGGCGGCCGTAATTGCCAGCACCATGAGTGTGTTCCAGATGATGCGTGCGCGCCCGCGTGGCATATTCTCTCCCATGAGGCTTTGGCTGTTCATCATGCAGAAGAAGGTGATATAGGCGATAGGCAATAGAATCATGCCAAACACGCTGGTGGGCATAACGAGCCATGCGCGGGCATCGGCATCGCCCCACAAGAAGAGGGCACCAAAAAATCCTGTGCAGGCGGGCATGAGGGTAGCGATACGGTATCCTATGCCATCTGGTTTGAGGTTGAAAGCCTCACGAAACGCAAAACCATTGATCAGCATGAGAATGATAATGGTAGAGATCACCATCCCATATACGCCAGCGCCGAAGATTTTCTGGGCAATGCCTGGTCCCGTTAAACGGTCGAGCGTAGTGGCGAGATGGAAAGAGTCTCGTCGTACCAGCATAGCAGCCAGCCTCCTGTCGCCCAATGAAACCTGCTCGGATAGCCAGGAATGAAAGGCTTCCGGTTCGAGATCTGTCTGGGCTGTTGTGACTGCGGTGTCATCCTTTTGGCGTACAAAACGCTCCAAGTTGCTGTAGTAGCCGCCTTCGAGTTTCTGGGTGAGTTCTGTGGGCGCTTCTTCGCCTGTTAATCCGGGATCGTACTGTGCATGGAATTGGGAAGCTGTGGCGATGACAACACATGCGACCACTATGAGGAAGGGAATAAAAAGCCCGGTGGCCAAATCGAAAACGGCCAATTCGCGGAATTCCTTATCCCATTTTTTGCGCAGCATGGAGTAGGGCAGTAGGAATGTCATGTTAATACCTACAGCCGTTGCCGCGGCAGCAATCATGTTTTCGCGCTGTTCTGTGAGCATCCATCCACGCCAGAATTCTGCCATATTGCTGTCTTGGAGATAGACTTGCACGTCACTGGAAACATCGAACAGTACGCGCGGATTTGGAATAAAGCCGGCCAAAATACGTGACCAGGGCAGGCCTTCCTCGCTGAAGGCCAGCACGAGCACCACAAGAAAAAAGCTCAGCACAATTAACGCGACCAAGGATTTGAGCACACTTTCAAAGATTTTCACACCGCGTCCACCGCGGTCATAGAACACAATGGTAGCTGCACAGATGGCGAATGTGATGCCTGCCAGAATGGGAGCACGTAATGGGGAGTCCCACGCACCTAAGCCGAAGTTTTGTTCCAGCGCCCCGAGACTGAGAGAAAACTGGGGCATCGCCCATACCAGGTTGGCCATGATCGTGGCAGTGACCCACCCGTAGGCTAGCACAGGATTGACATGCTTGTTCATGGCATCTAGGGGCTTTTCACCTGTTGAGAGCGTGACGTATGCAATGGCGCCGAGCATGACGACGCCGAGCATCATCATAAGCGGTTGGAGCCACATAAAGTCATATCCGCCTAGCACACCTAGGTACAAACTCGCCCCTAATGTGCCACCTCCAAGCGTAATGGCACTTTGCAGCCAACCTGGCCCGCAGAGGCGTGTCCAGACTTTTAGCTTAGTGCCTTTAGAGGCATGTTTTACCTGTAGAAGCTGTTCGCGCTGCTTTTGTAGGATATTATCTGAAGCTTTGCTCATCGTGTTCCCCCTGTTCTTCTCTACGAAAACATACTACCCACCATATGGCAGTCAAAATTGACAGCCAAGAAAGCCCCAATCACATTAAAGTTTAGGTACAACAGAATCACGTGCACTGCACTTTTTGCCTTGCCTAATCGTTATATTCGCGTTGCATGGTGTCGGCTTCTTCTGGTGTGATGGTGCCGTCGTAGACAAACATCCGATAACGACGGGTATAGCTTTGGCTGGGTTCGAATATCCAAGGCGTTTGCTGCACATTGTTGAAATTCACGAAAAAAGCGCCGTCATGCATTCTTTCGTTCCACGTTCGTAGATGCTCTGGATAGTCGAAATTATTCTGGTGTGACATGAGGAGAATGCCAGCCATTTCGTTTTCAGCGTTATCGGTTTGGCCCTCCAAGCGCACCCAGCGCGCGCGGGTCGTATGAGAATTGCTGCGATCTTTACCCTCACTCGTAAGCAGGGTGCTATTATTGTTATTCCAGAGCTCAGTACCGCGAATGGTGAAGCCGCTGTAGCGGTAGGTTGTCACGGTGACGGGATGATCCACGGTGCTTTGATGCGTGATTGCGAGGTCGATGAAATAGCCATTGGCTGATTGAGTCTCAAAAACATCGGAGACCTGCACGTCAGCATTTTCGTGGAGCAGGACATGCGGACCATCCGGATGTCGTCGGTCTATATAGTGGCTTTTTGCCGTAAACCCATTTTCGGTGGCCTCGGCACGTTGTGCTTCGATGATGCCGTGTCCGCGCTGCAATTCCCAAAAGAGGATTCTGCGTCCTTGCGATTCCACATATTTCCAAGGCCACCATACGCCCATGTGGTGCATATGATCCCTGGGTTGTATTTGGGTGACCGTGAATCCGGACGGAGTTTTAACCGGATGCAAAAAATTACTGGCACGAAAACGGTCCCCCCCCTGCGGATTCTGGAGTGGGGCTGCTTGGTAGCCAATCCGGTCTTGTCCGTCTACTTGAACGATGAAACGGTCCTGGGCTAGGATGCTGCTTGCAGCGGCGCATACGAATGCCGTCATGAAATACAGATGTTTATTCATGATTCGTCCTTTCTTTATTTTGCAGCGGGGTTTGATTCTGTTCATACGGAATAGTAGTGTTCCCATCCTTTGCGTGGCGGTGGTCCCTTCAGTAAACCGTTGGCCTGATCGTTGTTCGTAAAACGCTTGGTCTTGGGGTCAAAGTCGAGTGAGGTGTTTAGCTCTTGGGCAATGGTACCCAAGCAGCATGCCTGCGTTAAAGGGGCCGCTACATCGAAATGGGAGCGGGTTGTGTCTTCGCCCAATGAAGCCATGACAAAGCTGCCATGATGCGACTTGCCACGACCATAACGGGGTAGTTCACGATGTACTTCGCGCCGCCGCGCTTCTGGAACCACAATCAGCGGGCGATCATGCGATCCGCCATGGAACGTGAATTTGCCGCCAATCAGGAAGCGTCCTTGCCTGCCGAAGCCCCGGTTCCTGTCGTCATCTGTGACAGCCTCCTCTGGTGTCGGTGGACGATTGCGCTGCCCATCATACCAATACACGTCAATCGGTCGCCTTCCATTGTGTTCAGGGAATGCAAAGTGGATGGTGGATTCAAGCGGGAAAATGTACGAATTATGTCGTTGTACGTGCGTCAATTCTACTTTTGTGGGTAGCCCTAGATTGAGAAAGAGGTGTGCGGTATCGAGGATATGTGGCCCCCAGTCGCCGATAGCCCCCCCGCCATAGCGATACCAGCTCCGCCAGTTGCCAGGATGGAAACGCCGGGAAAATGGACGTTCTTCGGCGGTGGTATGCCAGACATCCCAATTCATTTCGCGCGGTATGTCCTGGCCTTCCGGGAAGCCTGTTATGTCATTCCAGCCATGCCAGCGACGATCACCATTCATGTAGGAAACGATCGTGTGTACGCCGTCAAAAAAACCGGCTTCAGCATATAACTTGTGCTGCTCATAATTTCGCCCTGAGAAGCCTTGGTTGCCTACTTGGGTTACGACGCCATATTTTGCTGCCGCCAGCATGAGCAGTTCGCACTCCTGAAAGGTATTGGCCATGGGTTTTTCGACATAAACATGCTTGCCGAGCTTGATGGCGTGCATGGCAATGGGGAAGTGAGAATGGTCTGGCGTAGCAATCGTGACGGCATCGATATCGTCGGCCATTTCGTCGAACATCACCCTGAAGTCGTCAAAAACCCGTGCATCGGAAAAACGTTGGATGCTTTCGACAACGTCATTCTTTTTAAGATCCACGTCACAGAGGGCCACAACTTTCGTGCGATTATGGCCGCCAAGATTTTCTGTAAGCCGTTTTCCGGTTCCCCCAATTCCGATACAGGCCAGGTTGAGTGTGCGACTTGGAGCCTGATCGCCCCACAATCGCGACGGAATAATAAGCGGCGCAACGCTGCCAGCCAGCGATAATTTCAAAAAAGAACGTCTATTCATCATTCAGCTCGTTTCGTCTGGTTCCCGCCCCTTTGCATTTACACAGTGTAAATTGCGATTGGAACATATTTTAGTCACTTTCGCCGGATTCAATCAGATATGTGAACGAAAGCTTCATTATTACGTAGCAAACCAGAATACGCAAAACAAGGGCAACGTGGACAAAGCCCCTTGTTTGCAAAAGATCCGTTTGTTTATAGTAAGAGCATCAATCAAACGCACCATATGTTTGGGATAAATTATGAAAGATAATGCATATACATGTAACCGGCGTTCTTTTTTAGGGACGATGCTTGCAGCGGGAGCTGCTCCACTTGTTTTACCCGGCCGTATGTTTGGTTCCGAGGCACCTTCCAATCTCTTGCGTATCGGTATTGTTGGGGTGGGTCGGCAGGGCAGGGAACTCCTTGGCAATGCCCTGGGTGTTCAACGCCATACGAACAGTCGCGTGGTTTCGGTATGCGATGTGGACATGAACCGAGCCCGTAGCGCGGAGAACATGATCCGGGGCCGGCAAAGCGACGCCGAAGTATCCGTTTATCAGGACTACCGGGAAATGCTGGATAAGGAAGAGCTAGATGGTGTCATCATTGCGACGCCGGATTTTCAGCATGCCCTCCCAGCCTTGGCCTTTGCGAGGGCTGGTGTAGGAATGTTTTTAGAAAAACCCTTTACTTATAGTATTGGCGAAGGACAAGCAGTTGTTCGTGCTGCAAGGGAAAACGAGATTGTCTTCCAAACAGGGACGCAGCAACGTAGCCAAACGCGCTTCCATCGGGCTTGTTGGCTTGTGCGCAACGGGCGAATTGGAAAACTGAAAAAGGTCAATATACGGCTGCCCCGTGACAGGGGACAGGCCAATGCCGACCCCACGGATCCACCTGGGCATTTAGATTACGACGCATGGCTCGGTCCGGCTCCGTTTGTTCCCTATTCGGAAGAGCGCGTTCATCCTCAGGGAGGTTTTGGCAGGCCGGGGTGGATACAGATTGAGCAATACGGTCTTGGCATGATTACCAACTGGGGAGCACATATGCTGGATATTGCACGTTGGGGTATTGGCCCTGATGTGGAGGCTGGTCCGATTGAAATATCGGCCGAAGGGCAATTCCCCGATCGCGGTGCGTTTGATGTGCACACAGGACTCAATGGAGAAGCGAAGCTTTCGAATGGTCTTTTGATCGAAACAACCATGGGCTCTCATAGATGTCGTTTTGAAGGCGAAGATGGGTGGATTTCTGTAAGACGAGATGGATTCAACGCGAGCGATGAAGAGATTCTTCGTGAGCGTCCAGATGGCGGTATCGAGTTAGCGACCAGTAGGAATCATATGCGTAACTTCCTGGAATGCTTGCGGACAGGCAAGGATCCGGTGGCACCAGTAGAAGAGGGACATCTTTCCAACAACCTCTGCGTGTTGCATTGGATTGCGATGAAGGTCGAGCGCAAAATTGTCTGGGACCCTAAGCATGAGAATATCCTGAACGATCCAGAAGCAACGCAACTGCTGCATTATGCCTATCGGGATGGTTGGGGGGATCCTGCTCTTCCGTAAACAGGATACATCCTGCATTCCATAGCGCTGCTTAATCATTGGTTTTTGACATTCATTCACGATAGAGGTTCATATTGAGGATAGGGATCATAGGACTTGGCAACATCGGGCGTGTCCATGCGCGCAATATTCAGAATGGCTTGGTTGGTGATGCGCAACTCTGTGCGGTGGCGAATCAACCGATTGAGACGCTGGATGATTTTCGCGAGCAAGGTATCGCTTGCTTTGATGATGCCGGAAAGCTGATTGATTCTGGCGAGGTGGAAGCTGTCGTGGTGGCGGTGCCGCCCGCATTGCACGAACCGATTGGGATTCGGGCGATCGAATCTGGCATGCATGTAATGATCGAGAAGCCGCTTGCCCGCCACAAGGCGGAAGGACAGCGGATTCTTGCCGCCCTCCAGCGGGAGGATCAAGTCATTGCTTTGATGATGAACCAGCGCACCAATCCCTGTTTCCTGCAGATCAAGGCCTGGATGAACGAGGGGGCCATCGGGACGTTGCAGCGTGTCTGCTGGACGACGACGAATTGGTTTCGTCCTGAGATCTATTTTCAAACAAGTCCCTGGCGTGCAACGTGGCAAGGTGAGGGGGGCGGCGTGCTCATGAACCAGGCTACACATGACATTGATATGCTGCAATGGCTTGTGGGAATGCCGAGCAGCGTGCAGGCGCATTGCTCGTTTGGAAAATACCACGACATTGAAGTGGAAGATGAAGTATTTGCCTATTTCGAATTTCCAAACGGTGCCAGAGGGCAATTTGTGGCCAGTACGGGAGAGAGTCCAGGAGTCTGTCGAGTTGAAATCGTGGGCGATAGAGGAACGATTCTATCGGATGGCAAGGAAGCAACATGCATCCGCACCAGTGAGTCGGTTTCCCGCTACAGCAAGACGACCGATGAAATGTTTGGCAGTCCGGACCGATCAACAGAATCGTATGCGTCTAGCGAGAGAGTCAATCAGCATGCGACCGTTCTGGATCATTTTGTCAAGGCGATCCGGGGCGAGGCCGAATTAATCGCCGATGCCAGCGAAGGAATCCATGCTATTGAATTAGCTGGGGCCATGATTTACTCGACCTGGATCGATGCCCCGGTGGCTTTGCCGTTGGATGCCGCGGCATATGAAAAAGCCATACAGGAAAAGATCGCTGCCTCCAAGCCGCGCAACGTCAATCCGGTCACCGTCAAAGTGGATATGGCAAGGTCTTTCAGGTAAGCAGGAATATGCCTGGGCGGTCAAGATGATGCACGTTGAAACTTGTGTGTGAGTTTTTGGGGCGGCAGCCCCCAACCTCTTGCAGAGAGCAAACGTGGATGGTTGGACGAGCGCGCTGGGTGGTACACCACGTCGCTTCGCTCCCCCCAAAGCGGTAAGTTCGCTTCGCTC
>PXBF01000158.1 GCA_003567005.1 PVC group bacterium | reverse complement strand
GAATGCGCTGCATGTGGCTGCATGCTATAAATGCAAAAAGGCTGTCTGGTTGCTACACCAAACAGCCATTGCACCGCCAATCTAAAAGCTCTATGCCGCTGAACGCAACCTCAATGCCTTGCCCTTTGTGTTCGGCTTTATCCCCCAGAATTTCGCGGCATCATCCTGCAAAACGTAATCATTCACATAGTGCTTTGTCACTGTGTCGATGGTGTCCCCTAGTTGCACTGCGGTCTCCCCTTTGTGGTGATACATAGCATGGTGCCATGTACCGAATGAATGCCGCATTGCATCCTTGCGGTATTGGATCCCAGCTTGCTTCACAATCGCTTCGAACCGTGGACGTGAATACTCGATTGCACCGCGCTCCTGGGCATACGGTAAAAGCCATTTCAGCAGGTTCTTGGATATGTCGACGCGCCTGCCGTTCCGGTTCTTGTCCTGCTCCGGTTTTAGGTCAATGTGTGGCTTGTCTCCGGTCAAGTGTATGTGCTGCCAGTCGAGGGGGGCGTGATCTGTATTCTGTCCGTGCATCTCGGAAGGGCGAACACCTGCAAACAATCCTATTGCGATATAAGGGACAAGCTCGGGGTGCAAATCCTCTGCCGCAACAAGCATCTTATGTGCTTCCGCTGGGGTCAGATAATGCACGATGTTCTTGTCAGACTTCGCCCCCAGATTCGCAGTAGGATTGTCCACCATATACCCACGCGCTATTGCATAGTTAAAGAATGCCCCTAGGTGTCGCAGATAGCTTTTGCGGGTGCCCTGTGACTTCGATACCTTGCTCAGCCATTCCTCGAATACATGCAATGTAATCTCGTGCATTTTCATGCCCTTCATGTCATTGCATAGCCGCTTGGTCTGTTGGGAGTAACTACGGATGGTTGCTGGGCGTAATCCCTCTGTTTCGCATCGCTTCAAGAATAGATCGCGGCATTCCTCAATGGTCTTTTCGCCTCCCTTGGGGTTGGCATACTTCATGAAGTAAGTTGCCGCATCCGTTAGGGATCCGTAGTCTTTCAGAACTGCTAGGGCTTCCACGGCATCACGGAGGGCATCCGCTGTCAACTTGGTACCATCCTCACCAATGCGCTTACGGATGATCTTCTCACGGTCACCCGCAATCTTAAAATCATGATCCTTGCGTTTGGCTTCGGCTTCGGCTTCGGCCAACGTAGAGAATGTTTTGCGCTGGCGTTTCTTGCCCTCGTACCATCTCACTACGTACCGTGTGTAAGATTGTCCACGGACGGTTGCTGTAGTCTTTGTGATTTTTGCTTGCTGTGTCATGTTCTGCATCCCCTTTCATGTTGTGTCAAAAACGATGGTTTCAGCTTGACACAACATTGACACAACATGCAACTCTAAAAGAAAAAAGGATTTCGCAAAAACTCACGAAACCCTTGATTTTATTGGCGGAGGGTGAGGGATTCGAACCCCCGGAACACTTGCGTGTTCACATGATTTCGAGTCATGCGCATTCAACCGGACTCTGCCAACCCTCCTGCAAAAAAAATGAATATGCACAAAATAGCATCGCTAAACATTCATGCAGGTTGAATGTAGAGTGGACGTTTAAGCCTGTCAAGCCTCTCTACAAAAACGCAAATTTTGCCTTTTCCTTCATGCCTGTTTGCGCTTATGATAGCATACTGTTTCACTAGGCACCTATGCAGGATGTAAAAATATGGCAGACAATGAACAAAACCAACAATGGCTATCGTATCGCCCCGATATCAAAGTACTGGATTGTACCATCCGCGACGGCGGATTGATCAACCAACATTATTTTGAAGACGGTTTTGTAAAAGCCATATACGATTGTAACGTCGCCGCTGGGGTGGATTACATGGAGTTGGGCTACAAAGGCGACAAGTCGATCTACATCCCTACGGAACATGGCCCATGGAAACATTGCGATGAGGACACCATTCGACGCATTGTGGGAGAAAATCCCTCCGACCTCAAACTGGCGGTCATGGCAGATGCGGATCGATCCGACTACCACAACGACATCCTTGCCAAACAAGATAGCGTCATCGACCTCATACGTGTGGCCTGTTATATTCACCAAATCCCCCTCGCATTAGATATGGTAAAAGATGCCGCCGACAAAGGCTACGAAGTGATGTTACAACTCATGGCTATTTCCACCGTACAGCCAGGTGAATTGGAGGCAGCCTTGGAAGCAGCCTCCAAATCAGATGCTAGCGGCGTATATATCGTTGATAGCTTCGGAGCACTCTATTCCGAGCAGATTCGCAAGCTCATGAACATTTTCAAATCCGTATTGGGTGACTGCGGCAAAGAGGTCGGCATCCATGCCCATAATAACCAGCAACTTGCCTTTGCCAACACCATCGAAGCGATTGTATGCGGTGCGAATCGTGTCGATGCAACCCTTGCAGGTTTAGGCCGCGGCGCAGGAAATTGCCCCATGGAATTGTTGCTTGGATTCTTGCACAACCCCAAATACAAATTACGCCCGGTGCTCGCCTGCACACAGGAAGTCTTATTTCCCTTGTCGCGCAAAATGGATTGGGGCTACAGCATTCCCTATGCGCTGACAGGACAACTCAACCAACACCCGAGAATGGCCATTGCCTGCCGCGCTAGTGAAGCGCCTGATGATTATGTGGCTTTCTATGATCGCCTCATGGATGAATATTCCTGATCCCGCATCGGCCGAACTGAGGTTATTCCATGCATCTGAAATCCATTGAAATGACCGGCTTCAAAAGTTTTGCCGAAAAAACAAAGCTTGCATTTGAACCAGGCATGACCTCCATCGTGGGCCCTAACGGCTGCGGCAAAAGCAATGTTTCCGATGCTATCCGCTGGGTGCTTGGTGAGCAAAGCGCAAAAGCCCTGCGCGGATCCAAAATGGAAGACTGCATTTTCAATGGAACCCAGAATCGCAAACCTCTCGGAATGGCCGAAGTCAGCATCACATTTACCAATTGCGAAAATGTGCTGAAAACCGATTTTCATGAAGTCACCATCACACGACGGGTATTCCGCTCTGGCGAAGGCCAATATTTCATCAATAAGACACCTTGTAGATTGAAGGATATCCAGCGCCTTTTTATGGATACAGGCGTGGGCACATCCTCCTACTCTTTCATGGCACAAGGACGGATCGACCAAATCCTGAGTGCACGACCGGAAGATCGACGGAGTATTTTCGAGGAAGCCAGCGGCATCACCAAATACAAGGCTGACAAAACAGAAGCTCTGCGAAAATTGGCCCATACCGAGGCCAATTTGTTGCGCTTGGCCGATGTGATCCGTGAAGTGAAACGCCAGATCGGCTCCCTTCAACGTCAAGCCGGAAAAGCACGCCGCTACAAGGATATAAAGGACGAAATGCGCATATTGGATCTATATGCGGCAAGATGCCGGTTGCGCGAATTAGACCGCCAACGCACCGAACGGGAAAGCCGCTCCTCGGTTTTGACCGAACAAATCCAAGCATTGCATGAAACCATTGAAGCTGCCGAAACCACACTGCATACCCAACGCGAACAGATCTTGCAGACAGAACGCGATATTGCTACGGCAATGGAATCTATGGTGCAAGCACGCAGTAGGCTGGAGCGCACGCAAGATCAAATTCAGATGAATAAGCAACGCATCGCAGAATATCGCGTTTTGGCAGAGCGCGACACCCGTGAAGTCGATGAACTGAATCACCAGTTGCAACAACGCCAAGAAACACTTGCCAGCTTACAAAAGGATGTGCCGGCTCTTGAGGAACAACGTAACGCCGCCAAGGCCGAACTCGATCGCACCACCGCTCAATTTGATTCACAGCGTCTGGAAATTGACTCGTTGCGTAAACGGGTACAGCAACTGCGGGAAGAGACGGTCGCATTTGAAGCCAAAGCGTCGCGCGTGCACAACGAATTGATGCAAATCGACAATCAGGAACGCACCACGATTATCCAGCGCGAACGGTTAACCGCAGAAAAACAACAATTCACAGAAGTGTGTGCCACCTTTAAAAAGCGCATTGCCGAGCAACAACAGCAACGCGACCATCTGCAACAAATGGTTGACACGGCTACAACGGAGGCAGCAAATCTTGAGACACAACGTCAAGCCGTCGTTACGAAAATAGCAGATGCGCAACAGCAACGTGCCGCTTTACAATCCAAGGTAGCAGGTACAGAAGCACGTCTGGAAATGCTAACAGACGTAGATGAAGTAAAGCACGACTTTCCCGGGGGAACCCAGTTATTATTAGACACCGATAACCCGCTAACCGTTGAAAGAGATGAAGTTGTTGGACCATTAATGAACCATTTCAGCGTACCGGATGCCTACACCCGCGCTGCCGAAACAGCACTACGCAGTGTGCTCGATGTGGTTGTAATAAAAGACACAGCAACCACCTATGATATAATCAAAAAGATACAAGAAGCCGGCAAGGGCGCTACCCGGCTTATGCCGCTCGACCTTCCCCCTGCCCCCCCGATGCCCCCGCCACCCACTGGAACACAATCGCTGCTCTCCGTCATCTCGCCCGCAAATGATGCTATCACAACCTTGTTACAACATATTCTAGGACACGTGTTGCTGGTCGACACCATCGATACCCAGACCCAGACCCTAACAAAGGACTGGAGTCTTGTGACCCCCGAGGGGGTGATGCTGCATCAGTCCGGCATACGCGAATTGTATATGAATGAATCCGGAGCAAGCAATCCGCTACGGCGACGGCAAGCAATGGACGAAGCCACCAAAACACGAACCGAACTCGAACAGCAATTACAAACGTGCGATACAACGCTCACCCAATTGCGCGAAGCCCAACACAACCTCGATCAATCGATCGCGCAAGCACGCAAGCAACTAGATGCAGCACGAAGAGAATTTGCGCAAATGGAGGGCGAGATGCAGGTCGTAAAACGCGAAGCCCAAACCGCGGCCCAACGACTAGAAACCGTAGCGTGGGAATTAGAAGAAATTCTTAAAAGCGGTTCACGCTGGGAAGAAGATAAAGCCCGCCTAACGCAGGAACAGCAAGAAATTCGAAGCATGCGTGAAAAAGCATCTACCGAAATACAAACCGCCAACCAAAAGTTGCAACAGTTGGAAAGCCAACATAGTGACCTACAGATACAGGTAACAGAGCGCCGCGTGGCCTTTTCTTCCGCAGAACAGCGGCTGCTACAGTCGCAAGCACAGCAAGATAGCATTGCGCAACGCATACAAGAGATCGAAAACACGCTAGCGGGTCGACAAGAAGGCATTCAAAGCTATCATACCAATCAACAGGATTTAGAGAAGGCTGTCGATGAAGCCCTTTCACATATTTCAGAGATGGAAAATAACGTTAAGGCATTCGAGCAACAAGCAGAGGCGTCCAAAATCGCACGCAGCGAGAAAGCTGCTCGTCTCAAGGAAGCAGAGCATAAACTCGCCACCGAAAGAGAGGAACGGGAAAAACGCCAAAACGAAAAGGGTGCTGTCGATGTTGAAGCGGCAGAAGTACGTATGCGCCGCCAGAACCTATGCGACCGCATCTATACAGACTATCATCTGGCACTCGAAGATATCCTGACTGCCCCCGAGCCACAGTGGAACGAGGGGCAAGATCCCATGGATCTCGAAAGCATTGAAACCCATGTTGCCGAACTGCGCACAAAACTGGATGGTATGGGACCAGTCAATTTAGTGGCGATCGAAGAATACCAGGAACATGAGGAACGCTACAACTTTCTCTCCCAACAAGAAGCCGATTTGCTCAACGCCAAACAGCAACTCACCGAAATGATTGATAAGATCAACGAGACAACATCCACCATGTTTCAATCCACGTTTGAGCAAGCCAATGCAAACTTTGAAAAAATGTTCAGCCAGCTCTTCAACGGTGGTTCGGCTCGCTTGGTACTTGTGAATGAAGAAGATGTTCTCGAATGCGGCATCGAAATCATAGCGCGGCCACCCGGCAAACGCCTACAAAACATTTCGCTACTCTCGGGTGGAGAACGAACGCTTACGGCTGTAGCCTTACTCTTTGCCATATACCAGATTAAGCCGAGTCCCTTCTGTTTGCTCGACGAGCTGGATGCCCCGCTCGATGACACCAATATCGGGCGCTTTACCGATGTCTTGAAACAATTTTTGCATCAATCGCAATTTGTCGTCATCACACACAACCGACGTACCATTTCGGTCAGCGATGTCATTTACGGAGTCACCATGCCTGAACACGGAATCTCTAGGATTATGTCGATGAAATTCCGCAATGAAAAGGGTGGACTCGTTTCAGAGGAAGACGACACCCCATTACTTGTGGAATAAGGAGAAAAGGCCTGATGGAGTCCATCCTTTCTGATCAAGACCTATTGCAAACCGCCATGGACGCTGTCCAATGCGGGGGGAACCATGCTTTGCAAAACCGCGATCGGCGCAAAGTCGCCATTCAAACATTTGCCCACGACATCAAACTCGAACTCGATGTAGAGTGCCAACAACAAATCGAGAAACTCATATTTGACCGTTTCCCCGATCATCAGACTCTCGGTGAGGAAGATAACCATACGCAACAGGAGCAAGCCGGATCACCAGTCTATCAGTGGATCATTGACCCTATTGATGGAACCGTTAACTTTTCGAATGGTCTACCAACCTGGTGTTGTTCCGTCGCGGTGCGCGAAAGGTATAGCGGACAGGTGCGAGCCGCCGCCGTATATGCCCCGATGATACATGCCATGTACTACGCAACCTCCGAAGGGCCAGCCTATAAAAATGATACGATCATTCAGGTTTCGGATTGCCCACGGCTAGCCGAAGGCATAGTGATGACCGGTATGGATAAAAACCTCGAACCCGGCCTGCCCGCTTTGACCTATTTCCGGCATATTGCCGCCAGCACCCGAAAAGCAAGAATTAATGGTTCCGCGGCATTAGATCTATGCTGGGTTGCCGAAGGAGCCGCAGACGGTTACTTTGAAGGATCCATCTATCTTTGGGATATTGTCGCTGCCGGGCTCATCACCGAGCGCGCGGGAGGTAAAACGGAAGTCTATAGGAAACGCAGCGAACCACATCAACTCGCCTACCTCGCCTCCAACGGCATCGTCCACCAAGAACTCAAAGACCTACTTCTTGGCGTTGAACAAAACCTATAAATCGGAGGTTGAAATATCCGCGTCTTCGCCAGTGCCACCCGGTTGGCCACTGCGCCCATAGGAGATCACCTCAAAAGGCTCCCCTTCACTACCGGGCACTAGATAAACATATGGGTTTCCCCATGGATCTAGCGGCACCTCCAATCGCTCCAAATAGCCACCTTCGGGAAAACGACGCGGACGTGGCTCGATTTCAGAAGGTCGCACAAGCGCCTCTAGCCCCTGCCGCATCGTGGGATATTGCCCCTGATCCATCCTATACATTTGCAACGCTAACCGAAAATTTTCCAATTGTGCACGTGCAGCCGCTACACGTGCCTCGTGTGGACGCCCTGCCAGTTGCACACCTACCACACCACCAAGAATGGTAATGATCAAAACGACAATCAGCAATTCCAACAGCGTGAATCCTGCTCTACGCATTTTCGTATTTTGCCCTGTCCATTGTATACAGTTCCGTATCAAAACAACTCTCCTTGTGCTGGGGACGACTCTACAGGAACGCCTCCAAACTTCTTATATAGTGCATCTAACTTACCTTGGTAGTATGCCACATTCTCATCCCGTTGGGAAGGATCCCAATCAGATACTAACTTGGCACTTTCATGTATCGCAACATTCTTACGGGAACCGGTAACATAATACGAAACCTGATCCCCTGCACGATAGGACTTTTTTGCCTGAAGAGCTAACTCATAGGGTGCACGCTTGGCACCCCCTTCCTGATCGCGCTTCCGAACATAAACATTCAGAGAATCCGAAAGGGTTTCGGATTTTGCCAAATCCGCAATCGGGAGTTCCCGGTTCTGAATGGCATGATCGTACTCCGCCTTGAGCATCGGTATTTTCTCTTCTTTCCCCTCTAGCTTCAAAGCAAGAAACCGACGCAAAAAATCGCGCTGAAAACGCTCCAACCCCCGAGACTTGAGCGCAGCACCCTTGATAATAATCTCTCCATCAGAACGCAATAATGCATAATTCTTCATTTTGTAGCTGTACATCGCCACAAACTCATCGTCAAATTCCACGGTGATACCTTCGGGTAGCGTCTTACAAAATGCCGCACGAAAATTTTCTTTGGCCTTTCCTTCGGTGGCATCCGGTGGCGGAATGTAGTATATGCCATCTGTATCGATTTCTACCGGTTTCGCTTTCAGTGCTTCCAGATTCACAACCATATCTGCCAACAGATTGCGCCCCTCCGAAGTGATTCGGTCCGCTGCGGCAAAATCATTGAAACGCCCTTGCGTAAAACCCAAATATCCATAGAACGAGTTAATCAGTATCTTGAATGTTGACTGCATGGCATCCAGTTCCTGACGCACGGATCCAGTGGCTTCCTGCATCTCCTTCTTCGTGTCAAGACGCAAGGTTCGCAAGGTTTTGAGTACGGCAAGAAAGATACCGGCATCATCGCTCGCAGGCCCCAAACCCTTCGAAAGCATAAGAGAAGGATACAGCGAACGAACGTCACAGTGATGCACAGGTCGAACAACCCCTTCAATAAAGAGATCGGTGTAACCTCCTGCAATGGGGCGCCCCCCTTCCGGTTTGGGTAAAGCATATGCCTTCTCGTAATACGCACGCATCAACAACTGATCAATTTTGACGGCATTCCCACGAACGGCCGTATCCTGATATCGCAACGGCAACATCTGTGCTTGCACAAATGCGCTACGGGAAAGAATATCGCTAATAGCGCGGGTTTCCTTCACATCATCCAAAACATATGCACAAAGGGTCTCCGGAGACCTCTTGTACACCTCCGTAATGTTAGCTCCCTCTATATACGTGCGATCATTCGCAGCAACCTGAAAATGCATGGCGACCGCTTTTAGCCCTAAACTATCTAATGCACGATGGCTCTGGTCATAGGCTTGAGCCAGGAAATACGTATCGATAACATGACGACCATAGATATCAAAACGCGTATAACGCGACACCCTGTCACCGACACTGATTTGGCTGGCGCGCTGGCGTGGTTCGGACCCATCACGTCCTATCGATAAGGCTATCTTGTGACGCGCAGCTCGTGCAGCAATGTAAGGCAAATCAAAATTGCAGAGGTTATGCCCTTCCAGTACATCAGGATCACGATCCCGTACCAAATCCACAAAATGCTGAAGAATGGAAGCCTCATCTTGTCCATCTCCACCAATAACTTCGGTCCAACCGGATTGGTCGGCAACACCAATCGCAACAATTTGATCACCTTCACGCTCGGCATTACAAAAATCAAACCCCGGGGTTGTAATACACTCGATATCGAATTGCATTCGATGGATATCTTCGAAATGCATTCCCTTGAAGTGCGTGACCCCGGATTGCAACATATATTGCCTGACAGGTTCCGAGATAGCCAAATAGGGTGCCGATGGCGATCCCGGGGTCTCTCCCGATTCGGACTGTAACCATTTTCGAGCCTCGATAAAGGCTTTCCAACTCGCAAACTGCATGCGTATGTCAAGCACACCCTTTCCCGCAAGAGCCTCCTTTTCGTGCTCGATCGGGCACGACGCAGCCAAAGACTGCGTTGTGATCAGAAAAGGCATAAAAAACGCCTTTTCTTTCGTAATGGATGACCCATCCCGCAAAAAGAGCTCTACAGCAGGTCTTTGCTCCTCCTCCAAGGATTCAATCGCCACAATACCTTTCTGCTGACCCTTTCCAAATAACAGAGAGTCCTGAAAATCTTGCTCTTTTACCATAACACACGATCCTTGTTTACCTTGCACGCGCACCCATTTGCGGAAAGGCGGTCAACCAAAAGGCGAGTTGTACACGATAGTCTGCCTCTTCCCGCGTCCCATCTGTCCGCGTGTACGATGGCAACACGCTTCCCCCTACCCGAATCGACATACAATCAAAATTACGTTGCACGTAGCCACCTTGCTCCTCTAAACGGCTATCTTCAAATTCATACCGTGTAAAGATGTTCATATCCCAGGAACGACTCGGCGCAAATGTGGCATCCAACATCAGCAAGCTGTTATTCTCTCTGCGGTAACGATGCTCTACCCCCAGTCGCCAGCTGTCATCCTCACGAATGGCCATACGCGTATTGAAAATATCGACTTCCGATTCCTGCAAACGATACACACTGTTGGCATCAACCTGCATCCAGGGCGTAGGCCGAAAGCGGGCATGCATTTCCAGTGTGCTAAACGTATCCTCTCCTTGTTCCGTGTCAAAATTGGCCGTCGTGAATACATTGAGATCCACGGCCTCAACGGATCGTTCATTCCACTTGGTTTGCAGCAGGTTTCGAACACCGATCCGTGCCTGATGCAAGGTGTCAAGTTGATCAATATCATCATATTGATACAACGCATCGGGCCGTACGGTAGGACGAAAACGCAACGTATAATCTGCATACGGTTCCACGACATGGCGCCATGGCTGCCCCCCGGGAGAGTCAGGCAAACGACGAAATGCTTTGAAGGAGATTTCCGACCCGACCTCGAATATCTGGCGAAGTTGCATACTGCCATCACGCACGTCCGTGACCAGATTGGTTTGCGTGATCCTATCCACCACAAACGTAACCTCATTCGTTACCGTTTGCGTGCTAATGGTTTCCGTCGTATCCGTCCGGCGACTATTGGAGTAATAAGTTGCACGATAGCGCGCCCGTGGAATCACATGCAACCACCCCGCAATACGATGTGGCTGATAGACACTGTGCAAGGAATCAACACGCAAAGAGGAATGCGAGTCGCGCACGTCCCCTCGCGGATATACGCGTTCCAGAAAGCCTACTGCACTTTGGCTTTCATAATAGAAGGAAGAATCCCCAACTTGCATGCGGTACCAATCCAAAGCAATTTCCGGCAACCGGTTTACATTACCGTAAAAATCATTCAACCGATAACTTGCGAGTGCCGTGATCGTATAAAGCTCCTGTTGATGCGCTAGGCTGACAAAATTCTCCGGTTGGCGCAGGCGACGATATTGGCGATCAAAGAAATCTCTGCGCATCGTAATATCGCTGACATACTCACCACGGACAAATAAGCGCGTGGCTGCATCGAACTGTTGGTTATGACGCAGGAAGATACGATAGCGATCTCGGTCGACATCCGGCGGAGGCTCAGGTGGTGTGCGGCCCAATGGTTGTCGGTCCCGAATATAGTACAGACTGAGCTGGCCGTCGCCATGCGAAAACGCCCAATCGATATCTTCACCCAACCCCACGCCACGCCTACTGTAAAGATCCACATGATGCTCAAGCCTTAGGTTGGGCGTAACGCGATGAAAATAGGATGTTAATAAATACCCTCCCCATCGACTGCGGTATCCGGGATAGAAGTTCCAACCATATTCATCATGTAAGCGACGACGCCAATACGGTACGTAAAAAACAGGAACGCGCCCTAGGTACCATGTCGCATGACGGGCACGAATATGATCTCCCGGGTACACCTGCAAACTACGTGCCCGAACATGATAGTGCGGGTGGTCATGCCCTCTTTCGCACGTCGTCAAACGCGTACCCTCAAGCGCAATGCTTTCATCTTCTGAACGCGAAATACTTTCTGCAGAAATGCGAAATGGATCAGCTTCAACTTCAGGAGCATCCAGACTCGATACGCGCGTTCGTGTGTTGTAGTGCAGCTGCTCTGCCCGCAACGTCTCACCGTCACGTTCCAGTACCACATTGCCGATCGCATGTAAGTCGCCCGTGTCAACATTGACCAACACACGATCGGCACGCAACCGATCTTGGCCACTGACTATCAAGACATTACCATCGGCTACTATACGACCTGCCCTTCGATCGTACTCCATGGAATCAGCATCAACCGCAATGCCTGCATCTTCGTCCTGCGCCACCAAAGGTGCCGCGCCCCAATCATCCGCAGAACCCTCTGGCACCATCGCCCCGGAACACAGCATACCCAGGAAACCAACCCACAGCGCACTTCTCATGCACCTTTTCACATCCTTATCCTTTCCCCGAACATGGCAACACCCGCAAAGATACCATCTGCATGTCAGACCAACAGGACTGCAAATCAAGCATCCTTACGCGCATATAATACCTCATTGTTCTCTGCATTCAAAATCGCAAAAAACTCCACATGGCGGGCCGGATCCGAACGAAACACTAACCGACCATTAAACTGCGCTTCCATATCTACCAGAAAATCCTCATCCTCACGACGCAATCGATCTAAAACCGTTGGATGCAAAACAATTTGCAAGTTGGGGATTTCGTTGCGACCACGATACCGTCGCATCACCGATGCCAATTGACGTTGGATTTCTACAGATACCCCTAAAGGGGAACGCACGCTGCCGCGCCCATGGCAATAGGGACAGTCAATCACCATAGAGGAAAGCAAACTCTCTTCTACACGTTGCCGGGTCATTTCCATTAAACCAAGCTCGGAGATCGGCAACACATTGGTGCGTGCCCGATCACGCTTTAACGCAGCCTTCATGGATCGATATACAGCGTTCTGATGCTTGCGCGATTTCATATCAATCAAGTCTATCACCACCAAACCGCCAATATTGCGAAGACGTAGCTGCCGAGCCACCTCATCGACAGCCTCGAGATTCACCGCCAGAATCGCTTCCTCTTGTGTCCCTTTGCTTTTGTGTCGCCCCGTGTTCACATCAATCGCAATCATTGCTTCGGTTTCATCAATGACCAGACATCCACCTGAAGGCAATGCGACCTGCCGACGAAAGGCCTGCTCAATCTGACGCTCCACATCGTAATGTTCCAGAACCGGGCGATCTCCTTCATAAAGCTGCAACCGCGAGCGTGCACGCCGGGAGATCTGGTTCAAGCTGGACCGAAGCTGTTCATATTTATCCCGGTTATCAATAACGACGCGATCAATTTCATCGGTCATGCTATCCCGCACAATTCGATCCACAAGCTGGGGCTCTTCATACAACAAACAAGGTGCCGCTTGATTGGCCATCGCCTCACGCAACGTATTCCATGCCACCGTGAGCGTGCGTAAATCGCGAACAAAGCTACGCTTACTCGCGTCAGCAGCCACGGTCCGAATAATCAAACCACAACCCTCCGGAACCGGTAAACGCGCAAGAATCTTCTTCAACCGCTGGCGCTCTTTCGCATCGCCAATTTTGCGGGAAATACCAATCATCTTCGATCCAGGCATCAAAACCAGATAGCGCCCCGGAATACTTAAGCTGGCCGTGACGCGCGGTCCTTTTGTTCCGATCGCCGACTTCGTCACCTGTACCACAATCTCTGATCCGGGAGGGAAACGGCGCGCAATTTCCTCATTGGAATAACGTTTTCGCTTATTCCCTCCACCGCGACGACCGGTCTGGCCTCCTCCGTCTGCGGCCTCCAAACGAGCGTCGTCATCAGGAATCATGTCCCAATAATGCAGAAAGGCATTCTTCTTCATCCCAATGTCGACAAACGCAGCTTGTAACTCATTTTCCAAATTCTGAATTTTACCCTTGAAAATACTACCCACAATGCGCTGCTCGGTAGGATGCTCTACATGAAAATCATTTAAAATACCATCTTCCAGAACGGCTACACGTGTTTCTAAATACTCTGCATTAATCACGATCTCACGTTTCGACCGTTTCAACTTCTTGCCAAAAATAAACATTTTCTCCCCTTTTCCCAATTACCGGTAACTTGTACGCCGGTCACAACGAACATATACACTTTGCACAATGCCCAATGCGGACATGACAACCATCAAAAATGACCCCCCATAACTAAGCAATGGCAGGGGCAAACCTGTAATCGGCATCAGCCCCACCGTCATCGCAATATTGATAAAAACATGAAAAAAGATAAAGGTGCCTACCCCCACACACAAAAGTCGACCATGCGAATCCAGTGTGCGTAGGGCGGTCGAAAACACCATGCCCAGTAATGCAATAAATGCACCAAGAACCGAGGATGCTCCGATGAATCCTTTTTCTTCGGCAATCACCGAATAAATGAAGTCTGTGGGTGCCACAGATCGTGGCAAATACCCCAGAATATTTTGTGTACCCTGCAGATACCCTTTCCCTCGTAAACCACCTGAACCAACGGCAATCTCAGACTGACGGCGATTCCACCCTGCCCCGAGAGGATCAAGCGAAGGGTTAAAGAATACTTCAATACGAGCACGTTGATATGCACTCAGACCGGTCCACGAGGCGATACGTTCCTGCATCGCTTCGTTTGCCCCCAGCCGCGCTGGCAGTAACAAAGCAGAGAGCAGAAGCAATACCATACATACCCCAGCCCCAGCCAGTCCCCCGATATACCGAAAAGGGACACCAGCTACAAACATGAGAACGAAAGAAGTGGGCAAGAAAACCATGGCGGTGCCCAGATCGGGCTGCTGTAAAATCAGGGCCGCTGGCAATGCAACCAGAAGCAAGGTGAGAAGCAACTCGTGCGGTGTACGCCGATTCCGTCCCGGTTCACTCAAGCGCCCTGCCAGTAAAATAATAGTTGCCAGCTTGGCCAATTCCGAAGGTTGAATCCCGATTCCGCCATAGATCATAATCCAGCGTTTTGCCCCATACATGGTGCGACCGACAAACAAAACAAGAATCAACAAAACCAACGATCCACCAAATATCGCCCACTCGTAGCGCTTGAGTTGCCGATAATCGGATACTGTGAAACCTATATATAAACCCAAGCCGACAAGGATCCAAACCAGTTGGCGCATATACAAGGGTCGCACAGCGGCATCGTCACTCACGTACGTCGAGCTATAGATAAAGAATACACCTGTGGTCAGTAGGAGCCCAATAACAAGATGTAGCCAACGATTTGCACGCCAAAGTGTCCGTAAAATGGAAAGAATTTGGTTTTTTATCATATACTCTCTCCACTATGCGACTGTTCCAGATGCACCATTTCTGTTGCTATTTGCATCGGTGAGAGTATGCCATCGCGTTCCAGTATGGCGCGCATAAGATCATGTAACCGCGGCCCCACGATGACACCACCAGAACTTTCGTCCTCCAAAATCATGACGACCGCATAACGGGGCGCTTCGTAAGGAGCATATAAAAGCATCCAGGCATGCGTACGATCCTGACCAAACTGTGCCGTCCCTGTTTTTCCAGCCATTTGTATGCCCGGAATTTGTGCCCGGCGACCGGTTCCGCGCTCACCATGAATGGTTCCTAGCATTCCGGCCTGCACGGATTGTAATTGGTCGCTGCCCCAAGCCATCTGCTGGACAAGAACGGGCGGGGAGTCTTCACCACCAAACAAGCGAGGACGATAGATGCGTCCGCCATTGGCCAATGCCGCAGTAAAGACAGCCAATTGCAGAGGGGTTGTGAGCAAAGCACCCTGACCAATTGCAACATTGGCCGTATCCCCCGGGCGCCAGGCATCATTCCATTGGCGGCGCTTCCAAGCATCATCTGGTAAAAGACCCGTTGCTTCCCCAGGTAAATCAATACCGGTTCTACGACCAAATCCCATGGAATCAGCCATGTGATGCACCCGGGCATGTCCTGTGCGCATGGCTGTCTCGATAAAATAAGGATTACAGGATTGTTCAATCGCGCTTTCCAATTGCAAGGGGCCGTGGCCGCGACGCAACCAGCAACGCATCCGTAAATTGCCGATGCTATAGTACCCGGGGCATTGGAAAACTGTATTTTCATCTATGCGACCATGCAAAAGCCCCGCCAAGGCCACGAGGGGCTTGAATGTGCTGCCGGGAGGATATTGCCCTGCAATGGCGCGATTCACCGCCGGACGATCCGGATCCTCCAGAATCCGTTGCCAAGCCGCACGCGATGCTAAGGCACGGCGATCAAAAGCAGGCCCGCTAGCCAATGCCAAAACATCCC
This sequence comes from PVC group bacterium, assembly GCA_003567005.1. Lineage (GTDB taxonomy): Bacteria > Verrucomicrobiota > Kiritimatiellia > UBA8416 > UBA8416 > T3Sed10-140. The sequence goes on along the minus strand of PXBF01000158.1, from coordinate 11,650 downwards.
CGTTTCGGGGATCCATAACCACAACAGCACCAGGTTGATTGCTCATCACATTCTCCGCAAACATCTGTATTTGGAGATCCAGTGTCAGATGAATATCCTCTCCCGCGACAGGTTCCAATTCACCATACTCCTCATATTTGAAACCTGTGGCATCAACACGAATCAACCGCCCACCGGCACGACCACGCAAATAGGAATCCGCCGATCGTTCAACCCCGGCACGACCCGCCATCTCCGGTAAATAATAGTGATAGGGGTTTTCCTCTTCCCGTACAGTGTCAGCACGCCCCACATAGCCCAACAAATGTGCCGCCACCGTGCCATGCGGATAGACCCGCTCCGATTCCACATAAATATCAACACCGGGAAACGTGCGGACACTCTCAGCCCACCGGGCCATCGCAGAAGCATCAAGGCCACGCCAGGCGAGAAAAGGAAGCGGCAAGCGACGTTGCACATGTCGTTGAATATCGCCACGGTCAACCTGACGCTCTAGCGCTAACACTTGCGACAGTTCATCAATCACCGCGTCAACATGATCAATGGTGCGTCCCCAAGGCCCCCGCTGACGCAATTCTTCCGTGTAAATGGCAATGCAATAAGATGGTTGATTATCCGCAAGGACTTCTCCATTGCGGTCGAAGATCCGCCCACGCACCCCCGGCAGACGAACCCTCCGAATACTTTGGTGATCCAAACTAGAGGCAAACTCATCGGCCCGGATCACTTGAATGCGCCATAGCTGCGCAACAAGGAAGCTGCAGGTCAGGAATATAGCCCCCATAACGAAAAGGATGCGCATACGCACGGTTTGCAGCCGCTCACGTGTTGACATGTTGCCCCTCCTCTTCCGGAACAGCATCTAGTCCCCGGTGAATGCCCTGCATCAATACACCAACAAAAGGCGTTACAATGACGGCGGTCACCCCCCCAAGTCCTAGTTGAATCAAAATCCGCGCCCCAGACAAACCGCGGTGTCCATCCATCAAAAGTAGCCCTATGCGCAACAGACCATATACCAGACTTGTCGCCACACCGAAAACAACCGCCGTAATGAATGCCTCAGCAACAATCTGGCGCCGAAACCGATCCGCGAGATATACCATGATGCCATAAACCAACACCGCCAACCCAGGCTGCCCCACCGTGTATGCATCAACGCCCAGCCCACCAATCACAGCTGCCGTAAAAGCAACAGGAAAGCGGTGGCGCAGAGCATAATACACCACAATTGCATGCATCCACGGTAAGTAGACCCACCCCCCAGCGGCTAAAAAACGAAGCTGTGTTTCCAGCAGCAACGCAGCTGGCATACTCAGCAAGAATACTCCCCACAAATACACCGTAACTCCTTATTCCAAAACCACAAAAACATATCGTAATGAACGCAAATCGGCAAAAGGTTGCACTTCCGCCTGCTGATATAATCCGCTCTCATGCATCGTCACACTTACTACTTCACCAATAGGCAAACCCTCGGGAAACACGGGTCCCAAACCTGATGTGTGCACTTGGTCACCGGGTGATATCTCATGCGTCGTCGGCAAATAATGCATTTCGGCTGGACGCGCCAACGCAAGTAGTTCTAATTGATCTTTGCCAGACGCCCGGACACCGGCACCATGCATGATACCAAACGCAAGATTACGCTCGATTTTGGCACTTAATTTACTGTTCGGATCCGTAATGAGCAGGACTTCGCTGCTGCGGCTTGAAACATCCATCGTGCGCCCCACAACGCCATCTGCGGTAATCACCGCCATATCGGGAAGCACGCCGTCGCGATGCCCTTTGTTCAGCCGCAGGGTTTGCCACCAACCACCTAACTCACCCCTTGCGGTAACTTCTGCCACTAACAAAGGTCGGGGGGAAAGAATAGCGAAGCCTAGTTGCTGGCGAAGCGCGTCATTTTCGCGCCGGATATGCTCCAACTCCAGAATACGAAACTCGCGTTCGGCCAGCTCGCGTTCCAAACGAACATTTTCCTGCATCAAGTGATTTTTTCGCCCAGCAGCTGATGCCCAATCTGAGACACGCCTCACACCAGCAACAAGCGACGTCTCCAACGGCTGCAGGATATCGCGTATAGCGCCACGCACACTGCGCGCACCACGCATTGGCAAGTTTAGTAGTACGAGTACCAGTAGCACTAGTACGCCAAAATATATTCGTTTGTCTCTCAACGCCAGCATTCCCAGTCAAGCAGATGCATGCTGTAACATACAGCCTACCTGATACTTGTCGGGAAGCGTCTCGGACTCTACTGGTTTAACTTCCTGCACGACGCAGGAAATGCAACTCATTGAGAACCACACCGGTACCCTCTGCCACCGCACTAAGCGCATCATCCGCGATGTGCACGGGCAGTCCAGTTTGTTCCGCAATTAACTTGTCAATGCCACGCAATAAAGCTCCACCACCGGCCAGCACCATTCCGCGGTCAACAAGATCAGCCGACAACTCAGGTGGACAACGCTCCAATGTTACCCGCACAGCGTCAATGATAGATGACACCGGCTCCTGTAATGCCTCGCGAATCTCTTCGGACGTAATCGTCAGCGTCTTGGGCAGCCCCGCCACAAGATCACGTCCCTTTACCTCAATGCTGGTTTCTTCACCCGTAGGATAAGCTGACCCCATCGTCATCTTGATTTCCTCGGCCGTACGCTCCCCAATCATCAAATTGTATACTCGTTTCATATATTGGACAATACACTCGTCCATCTCATCACCACCAACGCGAACCGTCCGGCTGAAAACGATCCCCGCCAAGGATATCAGCGCGACTTCGGTCGTCCCGCCACCAATATCCACTACCATATTACCAGCCGGCTCATGTACCGGCAAACCCACCCCGATCGCGGCAGCCATCGGCTCCTCGATCAGAAAAACTTCACGCGCCCCCGCGTGCGTCGCAGAATCTTTCACGGCACGCTTCTCCACTTCTGTAATATCGCTCGGAACCGCAATCACAATCCGAGGACGTACCATCTTGCGGTGGCGCTGAATCTTCTTGATAAAGTACCGCAGCATCGCCTCGGTAATCTCAAAATCGGCTATCACACCCGCTTTCATCGGGCGAATCGCAACAATATTGCCAGGCGTCCTTCCCAGCATGCGCTTCGCATCATCGCCGACCGCGAGAACCTTTTTCGTCCCGTCTTGCATGGCCACAACAGAAGGCTCGCGCAATACAATCCCGCGATCTTTTACATACACCAGCGTATTGGCGGTGCCCAAATCGATCCCAATATCATTGGAAAATAAACTTGCAAAACTGCTCCACATGCAGTCTCTCCTCTATGCAACAGAACCTGAAAACCGACTTTGTCGGGAAAACGCCTAACTCTGCGGTGGATCTGGTGTCCAGTCAAGTGAATTTACGCCCTCATGCAAGAAATTACGCGCGATGGGATTGACTTCAAAATGCACATTCGTTAGCTTTCCAAGCAATGAAAAATGAAACCAATCGCTATGTCATATCGGTGTTAATTGCCGATCGCCCCGGTATTTTGCAGGATGTAACTTCCACTGTTACCGAGCTGGGCGCCAATATTGATGGAATCCGCCAAACCGTGGTGGCAGGATACTTTACCGTCATGCTTACAGCCACCCTGCCCACGCAAGTGTCAGCCACAGATGTGCAGCAACGTATGCTCAAGTCATTTCCGTCCGGTGATGCCTCTATCACGGTTGTGGCATATGACTACACCCGCGCTTTGGCAAAACGCCATAATGAACGCTACATGGTGACGCTGACAGGAGATGACCATACCGGCATTCTCCAGGCCGTAACCAAGTTTTTCGCCGAACGAAATATCAATATAGAGGACTGGAATGTGGAATTCAGCGGTGCCCATATCACCCATGTCGGACAGATTTCCGTGCCGGAAATGCTGGATGTCCATCAAGTCCAGATCGAATTTCGCCATCTCGCCCAAAAACTGCAGCTCAATGCCGGCATGCAGCACGAAGGTATCTTTCGCGCCATAAGCGAAGTAGGCCCCATTCGGAGTCTATTGGGTCAGAAGTAACGAGGAAATACGGGAAATGATTAATACACAAGATGTGCTTAGCACCGTGCGGATGTTGGAAGAAGAAAATCTCGATGTCCGTACCGTTACCATGGGTATCAACTTGACCGATTGCGTCGGCCCCTCCATGCCGGCAGTATGCGACAAAGTCTATGAAAAAATTTGCCGCAAAGCCGCCAATCTGGTGCGAGTCTGTGATGAGTTGACAGCCCGTTACGGCGTGCCCGTGGTAAACAAACGACTCGCGACTTCTCCCGCTAGTCTTCTCCTGGGTGGCCACGACCGCAAGGATGCTATCGCTCTCGCCAAGACACTCGACCGCGCAGCTGCCGAAGTACAGGTTGACCTCATCGGCGGTTTTACAGCACTGGTCCACAAAGGTATGATCCCTGCCGAACAAACGCTGATCGAATCGATGCCGGAAGCATTAGCAACCACTCAGCGCGTGTGCGCGTCCATGAGTGTCGGCTCCACCAAGGCTGGCATGAATGTGGATGCCATCCAACTGGCCGCTAAAACGATTCTGCGCATCGCTGATGAATCCGCCGATAATTTGGGATTCGCTGCCGCAAAACTCGTCGTATTTGTCAATATCCCCGAAGACAACCCCTTTATGGCTGGTGCTTATCTTGGCGCAGGTGAACCGGAAACCGTTATTAATGTCGGTGTTAGCGGGCCCGGCGTCGTAAAACGTTCGGTTGAACGACTGCTCGAAGCCCATCCCGGCGCAACCCTCGACGAAATCTCGGATGAAATCAAACATACGGCCTTTCGCGTCACCCGGACGGGCGAACTCATCGGACGCGAAGTGGCCGCACGCCTAGCCCTTCCATTTGGCGTCGTGGACCTCTCTTTGGCACCAACCCCGCGCATCGGTGACAGTATCGGAGAAATCTATCAAACCATGGGCATTCATAAACTGGGAGCTCCCGGGACAACGGCTGCCGTTGCCCTGCTCAATGATGCCGTGAAAAAGGGTGGCTCGTTCGCATCATCATCTGTCGGGGGCCTTTCGGGGGCCTTTATCCCCGTTATGGAAGACCACGCTCTCGCCAAAGCCGTCGCGGAAGGCACTCTCACACTCGAAAAACTCGAGGCCATGACGGCCGTTTGTTCGGTGGGGCTGGATATGATCCTACTACCCGGCGACACGCCTTGGACGACCATATGCGGCATGATCATGGATGAATCGGCCATCGGTATCATTAACCGCAAAACGACGGCCCTGCGACTGATTCCTGTTCCAGGCAAACAACCTGGCGACTTCGTCGACTATGGCGGGCTCTTTGGCTCTGGCACCATCACCAGTGTCGTATGCCCAACAGGCAACGAGGCATTTGTTCAACGCGGCGGCCATGTACCCGCCCCGATTCAAAGCCTGAATAATTGACAAGTGCCAGCGTAATCGCAGCATCATGCCTTTTTTTATCCTACAGGCACCGTAACCTTTGCAATCAGAAACCAAAACCTACGCAGGAGTTTTGAATATGCAGGACATGCTAGCCGAGCAAAACACATGGATGGTCATACTGATCCCGATCGCTATTATGGTAGCAAGAATCGGTGACGTTACCTTGGGCACATTACGCATCATTTTTGTTTCGCGCGGCATGAAATTGCTGGCCCCCGTACTGGGATTCTTTGAAGTTATCATATGGCTGGTCGCAATTGGGCAAATCATGCAAAACCTATCTAGCTGGGTCAATTATGTCGCCTATGCTGCTGGCTTTGCGCTAGGCAATTATATTGGTATGCTCGTAGAAGAAAGACTCGCCGTAGGAACGCTCTCCATGCGTATCATCACGCAAAAAGAAGCACACGAACTCATCGCAGCCCTACGCCAAAACAACATTGGCACAACCAGCATTGATGCCCGTGGTATGAAAGGCGATGTTTCCCTTATTTTCAGCATTTTCAAGCGACAGCACCTGCCGCTTGTGCAAAAACTCATTAAAACCCATAACCCCCAGGCATTCGTGTCCATCAGCGATATCCGTTCCGTGCAAGAAGGGTACTTCGCACAATCAGGCACGCCAAAGGGTACATTCCTACGCCTTTTCAATACCAGTCTGAAACGGAAATAGCACATCGATCATCACACGACTTGCGCCATCCACCGAAGTTCGCTAACAATAAGAGGACGGCTGTAAGGTTATACCCCAGCGGTGTGACCCATAAGCATGAATAAGGTATTACGATAAAACATCGGTAATGCTAAGAAAACAAACCGTAAAAGATAAGAGAACAGAACCTTTTCTTCGCACGAATCAGGTGCTAAGCGTAACAACAAATGGGATGGTGAATAGCGTGACAAAATCAGTAAGACTCCCCAAACGACTCTTGACCATATTGCTTTGCCTCCATGGCACAATGCAGCTTGGTCATGCAGCACAACCGCTTCCCGATGTGAGTGCAGTTATGCCCTCCATCTTCAAAATTCATGCCGTGACATACCGGTATGATCATGAACAACCTTGGCAAGCAGGAGGATCCACCGCAGGTTCTGGATCGGCTTTCTACATTGGCGATGGCATGCTGCTGACATGTGGACACGTGGTCGCGGATGCAATCTCTCTGGAACTACAGCCCCACGGCTCATCCGATAGACATCCAGCCCAGGTTCTTTACATGGGCTATGATGCGGATTTGGCAATTTTAGAGCTGGAAGACCCAACCGTGCTAGAGGATCTTGAACCACTGGAACTGGAAGATCAAGTTTCCGAGCTGGGCGATGAAGTCTTCGCCATTGGTTTTCCCATGGGCGGCACGCGCTTGAGCCTGACACGGGGTATCGTATCACGCATCGATCACGCATACTATGCGTTTAGTGCTGCAGATCGGCGACTGGTTATGCAAATTGACGCAGCCATTAACCCGGGCAACAGTGGCGGACCTGTCGTCAATCGTGATAACCGTGTAGTTGGTGTCGCCTTCCAGGGAATCATGCGCGGTCAAGGCCTGGGCTATGCCGTGCCGACACCGGTAATACGGCATTTCCTCGAGGATGTGCAAAATCCGCCTTATCACGGCGCTCCCAAAATTTATTTGCAAACGTTCGAGCTTCGCAACACGACACTGCGTAGTAAGCTCGGGTTGGAAACACCGGGTGATGGCGTAGCGATTAGCGCAGTGAGCCCATTGTGTGTAAGTGTCGACTACCTTTACCCCGGCGATGTATTGCTCCGTGTCGAAGACACCCCCGTGCAACAGGACGGCACGATTTCTCTCGAAGGTAACAATCTCCCGTTCGAAGAGTTGGTAGAGCGTAAACAGTGGGGAGAGACAGTACGAATGGAAGTGCTGCGAGCGGGAGAAAAACAGGAAATCGCATTTACCCTGAAGCCCGAACCGCACCCATTCTTATTCCGAAGGACATACGACCAGCCCCCGGAATACTTTATCACGGGTGGACTCGCATTCGTTCCCATCAGCCGTAATCAAGTCATGACTTTGGGAAATGCCTCCAGCGAAAGCTTAATCCCCGTCTTCTATTATTTTCAGCGCGCCATGTTTGATCCAGACGTTGCGCACCGGCGCCAACTCATTACGCTGTCTTCGATTTTGCCCCATCCCGTCAATGCATACAGCGATAGATTCAAGCACCAAATCATTCAAAAGGTCAACGATCAGGAAATATTGGCCTTGGATGATATGCGCATTGCCATGCAAAACCCTATCGACGGCTATCACATTTTTGTGTTCGACGCCATGCAGATGCCGCTTTTGCTAGATGCCGAAACTTTGGCTGTGGCTGATGCTGAAATTCAGCAGCGCTACGGCATTACCCAACCATATATTATCCACGACAACACGCTCGCCGAAACCATAGAGACACAGCTACAAATTATCGACACACAGCTAGATATCATCGAACAGGAGCAAGAATAATGTATATCCGTAGAAAAATAAATGTACCCCGCTTCATGGCAGGCCTTGTGATATGCACGATCTGCACGGCCAACACCCTTGCGGAATCTCCCTCAGCCGAAACAGATCTCTTGCCGGATGTGCCTGCCGAACTTCCGGACATGACTCTCTCTATGGTGCAAGTCCAGTCGGCTACCCTCGAAGCTGATCGCTTCCTACCCTGGCGTAATGCATCCCCGCAAAGGCAAAACGGTTACGGACTTGCCGTTGAATCAGGCCTCTTTCTCGTACCGGAAACATTGATTCGAAATCAATCATCCATACAATTACGCCGGGCCGGCTCTGTTCGTACCGTGCCGGCAGAAGTCGTGCATGCCGATGCACGTGTCGGCTTGGCGCTCCTTCGACCCATAGATCCCGATTGGTTCACAGACGCAGAGCCCATAGAAATGACCCCGGAGATTCCCCAAGACGGGGAATTTACAATCGTACAATGGGGCGCAAATGATCATCTACAAGTTGGCGCGGGCAACTTACTCTCGATTGGTTACGACAGTATCGGCAACGGTATCCCCCCACAGCTAACATACGAATTAGCCTCTACCCTTCGCGTTTCGCAATCAGGTGTACCCATTCTCCACGACGGCAAAATCGCCGGCATGGCGATGCAGTTCATATCCGGGCGGCGGGCTGCCATGATCCTGGCTCCAGACAATATGGTACGCTTTTTGAAAGCATCGGCGCACGATAGTTATACGGGTATTCCCGAGCCCGACTTCGCCGCCAAACCGCTAGCTGACCCTGTGCGAAGAAGTTTTCTAGGCGTACCGTCCGAATACGATGAACGCGGCATCTACATCACAGGCGTATTCCCGAACCCAGACCAAACACATGGCCTCAAAACGGGTGATGTTCTCCTGTATTGGCATGGTGAAGCATTGGATGCACGAGGTAATTATGAACATGAAAGATATGGGCGAATCCCCTTCGAACATCTAGTCGCACAACAGACCCCCGGAGAACACATTCCTGCCACCGTTATACGAGATAGAGAACGGCAAGAGATCAAAGTAGAAATGCGGACTGTTGCAGATATGCATCGCGGTATACCCAAGAATGAGACGGGAAAACCCGATGATTATGTCGTTACCGGAGGACTTATCTTCCGTGAACTCACCATGGATTACTTGAAGGCTTTTGGTGACCGCTGGGAACGGCGAGCAGAAATAGACCTTACCTGGCATGCCTATACCCACCAGGAAGACGTGGAGGCCCCGCTGCGGCGCACAGTCATTCTCGTCGGGGTCCTGGCAGACCCCATCAATGTTGGTTATCGTGAGCTACGCAACAGAATCGTTACGCAGGTTAATGGACACCCAATTGAAAACTTGTGGGATCTGGCGCATCAACTCGATGAAGAAGGTCTGACCAGCGTAACCTTCAAAGGAATGGAGGCTGTGCCTATACAATTCGTGCCTGAAGACGTGGAAGCCGCAAACCAGCGAATTCAACAGCGATTCCAAATCCCAGCATTACGTCGTTTAACCGAACCACAGCATTGATCGCATGAATGCGGCAAAGACGGCAGCTTCTCTGGACCTATTCTTGTGTCACGGATAGCAGTCTTACTAGCGGGCGAAAAACAAGGGCAAGGTACGAAACACTGCGCGTAATAATCATCTCAGGAAAGCCCTTAGACAACGATATTACACATTCTGCAGATAAAGATATTGACCCCAAAAGCATGATGAGACAAACTAGCGTATATAATGTGTAGCGCTTTATGAATAAGACAAGGATCACATACCGTGCAACCGATCAAAGCATATTCACGTCGTGAATTTTTACAAATTCTCGGTGGAGCCAGTATTTTTGCGGCTTCCCCTGTAAAAGCGTTGCGCATGTCGTCTGATTTCTTGACGGTATCCATCATTCACACAACGGATCTACATGGCAACATTTTACCAACCTCCTCATACGGTGGGAGAACAAACCTTGGTGGATTGGCGCGCTGCGCGACACAGATACGCTTGTGGAAAAAGGAGAATCCCTATCATATGCTAGTGGATGCGGGAGACTTATACCAAGGAACCAAGCTAGGCTTGCACACCCAGGGGAAGATCATGGTAGATGCCTTGAATCATCTAGGTTATGATGCATGGGTGTTAGGCAATCATGAATTTGACTGGGGCATGGACCCAGTACATGAGGCCATCTTAATGTCAGAACCGGCCGTACTGGCAGCCAACTGCTTGATTGAAGGTAAACCTGCAGGCAGGCAGGAAGATCCAAACCACCCATTAGGGCGTATAGCGCCCTACGCTCTGAAACAAGTTGGTGGATTTCGTATCGGCATCATCGGCCTTATAACCCCCGGCATGCCATACTGGTTCCATCAGGAACTGTATCGCGGCCTGGAATTTGTGGATCCATTGGAGCCAGTGCGCCGTTCCATTGACTTGCTCCAGGCACGCAACGCTGATGCCATTCTCTTAGCTGGACATATGGGACTCAGAGCGGGGGGCGATGACTTTGCCAATCGAACGCAATCCTTGCTGGAAACCTACCCCAATGTTGTCGCCTTCATTGGTGGCCATACACATCAACATGTGCGCAACACAACCGTTCATGCTACCCCATTCACACAAGCAAACTACTTTGGCATTCATGCCGGACGCCTGGATATCACGTTTGATCGGAATACACGACGCATCGTTACCGTTCTTCCATCCACAACCTTTATGCACGAAGAGATTGCGTTGGACCCCACCATATTATCCCTGGCTCAACCAGCTATCGATGAAACGGATGCCATCCTAGATACGACCGTCGGCACCCTTAAAGAAACGCTAACCATCGCCAGAACCCCCCGCCACCCGAGCCCACTAGAAAAATTAATTGGCGCCGCTATGATGGAAACATTGGAATCACGCGGATTGAAACCGGACGCAGTCGTACATGGACTCATTTTCCCGGATGGAGACTTTGAGGCAGGCAAGAAGACCGTTCGTGATATCTGGGATATCATGCCATATGAAAATCATATTGTAACAGCCCAACTCACGCGCGAAGAGATCTTCACCATCCTGGCAGAAGCATTATCCTCCCGGAGTGTAATGGGTATGTTTACCCAATCTGAAGGCGTAAGAGGCACCATCAGAATCCACGAAGTCTTTGACCAGAAAGGACGGCCCCTGCAAAAAGACCGACGTTATCTCGTGGCCTTTAATTCCTACGATTCCGCTTCCGGCGGACGACGGCTGATGCAATTGCGCGAAATCATGCATAAGCCGGAAAGCCAAATGCGCATGCACCCCGTTCTTACACGTAATGCCATTATCGACTATTTTTCCCTTCGCCAAGAGGTTACACCCATAACGCGTTTTGATCCGCCCGCAGCGCTCAAACCCATCATAGGCGAAGCGTAATACGGCCTTTATACAGACAGGGTTTGGGAACATGGAAGCATTATCCATATGGCCTGTAATTGAACCTGCCTGAATACGAACAATTTCCGCAATCAGGCTTGTAAACACCGATGTAAGATGCTACTCACTCTACGAATAGAACACCGAGCCCCCCGCTTATCTCACAAACTTCGTAGCGAGAGCGTGAAGAGTGCGTCAGAGCGGGTTCGCGACGCAGTGTGGCGGACGACAGTGTGTAGAAACACACGGAGATCGCCACGCAAGTCGCGTGCCCGATATGACGTGCTATTCACGCTCGCAGTAGATGGCTTGTGAGATATG
>PXBF01000185.1 GCA_003567005.1 PVC group bacterium | reverse complement strand
CAAATGACCCATCGGCGTAACTTCCAGTGGCATTGCTATTATCAAAACTCTCTGAACCTTGTCCCAACGTTGGGGAAGGCAAAACTAGTATGCAAATAGCTGCGGCTATGAACGATTGTGTTGCCGACCGCAACAGCCTTTGCGATGAAAAGAGTGGCGATCGTTTCCCGTTAGAGAAGCGGGTAGGGCGAGAGTGGGGTGAGTGGAAGAGGTGAGCGAGGTGGTGGAGCAGTGCTTTCATGGTTGGGACTCCTGGGTTAGTAGCTTTCAGTTTTTACGGTAATTGTTTTGTGCACACGTTAAAATCTACTGTTGTATTCGCGTTCTGCCGATACAAGCTAATGTGAGAAAAACTATCACGGATGACGCTTTACTGTGATAAGGAAACGGTTAGATATACGTTAATTCCTGCTTGTTTTAGTAATCCGAGAAATGGCCCTACCTACTGTGTAGGAATCCTAATGATCCCGTTGCGTTTACACCAGCAAAAAAGCAGATAAAACACCATAATATACGCTATGTCCATATACTTGTCTTTGTTCGCTACAAGCAATGCCAGCTATTGGGCCCGTTGCCAATCATTTATGCACTAATAGTATAATCGCATTGAGCAATTTAAGAGTATATGACCTCGTTTGTATATGACTCTTTGTTGTAGTTGCGAACACGCGGTTAAGCTGCAGAAAAATGGGAGAAGACCTTATCGTCAGCGTTGGCGCCTTTGCGCAAGCATTTTATTTAAGGCAGAAGGGTTTCTGCAATGAGATCGACGAATTGGCGGCCTTTTGGTGTGGTATACCAGTTGTTGTTTTGCATGCGTACCAAGCCTTGCTGCTGCAGTGTTTCCAGTTTTTGTTTCCAATGTGCATGGAGGGTCAGAGCCCATCCGGCTTGCGATGGCAGATAATGGGTCAGGTTGACTGGATCAGATACGCGAAACGCAAATATAAGACGTTCGGTGGCATTCTGGGTGGGGGAGAGGGTATCTGTTTCGCGTGGGACATGGCCTGTTTCGCCACCTTGTATATATGCATACAGATCTTCGTGATTGGTCCAGCGCTCCTGCCCTACGCGCGATGATGCACTCGGACCGAGCCCGACATAATCCTCGCCGTGCCACACAGCGGTATTATGGCGACAGCGTTTCCCAGGCAGGCAGAAGTTACTGATTTCATAATGTTCATATCCGGCTGCGGTGATTGTCTTGGAAGCAACTTCCAGATCTTGGTCGCGTCGGGCAGAAGCCTGTTCCTGTTCGGAACCTTGTGCAATTTCCCGTTGCAGTTGAGTGCGTGGATGCAATGTGCATTCATAGAGAGAGATAAGTGCGGGAGAGAAATCAAGTATGCCTGCCACGGTGCTTGTCCAGTCAGCCTCCCGTACGCCTGGATAGCCAGCAATGACGTCCATGCTATAGGTTATTGCGGGAAATCTTTTCAGGATAGCGACAGCTTTCGTTACTGTTGCGGCATCATGCAGGCGTTGCATGCGATGAAGCGTTTCATTCTGTAGGCTTTGCACGCCGAGACTGACCCGGTTGACGCCAGCTTGATACCACGCGGCAACTTTAGGATGGGAGACCGATTCGGGGTTGGCTTCCATCGTCCATTCGACATTGGCAGGAATGGAAAAGTAATGGTTTAGGGCAGCGGAAAGCTGGGCAAATGCGGTTCCGTCCAGTACGGACGGTGTACCGCCTCCGACATAGATGGTTTGCAAGTCAAAGGCGTACGTTTGGACCATACTATCCATTTCGCATTCCAGCGCATGCAACCACGATGCTACCTTCGTTGAAGAGAATGACTCCTTATAGAAGGCACAATACGCACAAAATCCCTTGCAGAAGGGTACATGAATATATAGATGGTTGACTGGAGTGGCCATGCGCAAACTGTATGCCGTTTAATTGCCCCTGTCGACAGTCAACCATAAGCAAAGCAATGATCGCCTTTGCATTTCTGCTAGATGACCAACTGGAAAATCCTGTTGTCTCTGGCATTGCATATCTTTGCAGGCTGTGTAATAGTTGCAGGCTATGAAAACTACGATCTTACCATCTTTACTAGCTGCTGATCCGGGCCATTTGGCCGAGGGGGCGTCCCTCGCCGAGGCCGCTGGTGCGGATGCTCTACATTTGGATATTATGGATGGCCATTTTGTGCCCAATATCAGCATGGGACCTGCCGTGGTTGCCATGGCATCCAAAACCGTCTCGATTCCATGCAATGTGCATTTGATGCTGACACATCCAGACCGATATGTGGATGCCTTTGCAAAAGCCGGGAGCGAAACCCTGTTGATTCATATCGAAGCAGACTGCGATGTGCCAGCGACATTGGAACAGATTCGTCGTACTGGTATGCGTCCGGGGATTACGCTCAATCCGCATACACCGGCCGAAACGATTTTTCCGATTCTGGATCAAATTGCAGAAATTTTGGTAATGACAGTTCGTCCGGGCTATGGGGGGCAGTCTTTCATGCCGGAGCCTTTGGACACGATCCGTACGATTCGAGAACGCTGTTTGCAATCGCGCGACTTAGCGCAGATGACGATTATGGTTGATGGCGGAATCAATGCCGAGACCGCCGAACAATGTGCTGCGGCAGGTGCCAATGCTTTCGTGGCAGGAACCTATTTATATGGCGCTGGCGATATGTCCGCCGCGATAACCGATCTGCGCGCTCGCACTACCGCGGCCTATGAAGCCCACTGGAGTACCCGGTAATATGATAGAACCTGAATTTGTAAGAAACTTTTGCATTATTGCGCATATTGACCACGGTAAATCGACATTAGCTGATCGTATGCTTGAGATGACCCACACGGTGGAAGATCGCCTGATGCGGGAACAGTTGCTAGATAACATGGATCTGGAGCGGGAGAGAGGAATCACCATTAAATCCCATCCGGTAACGATGCGTTATGAATCGGAGTCTGGCCAAGTCTATGAGTATAACCTGATCGATACACCGGGGCATGTGGATTTCACATACGAAGTATCCCGCAGCATGGCTGCCTGCGAGGGCGCGATACTCGTAGTAGACGCAGCGCAAGGTGTGGAAGCACAGACTGTGGCCAATACCTATTTGGCGATTGAACGCGATCTCGAAATTATACCGGTACTGAATAAAGTGGATTTGCCTAATGCCGACCCCGATGGGGTGGCCAAGCAAATCGAGGATATTCTGGGTATCGATACAAGTGCGGGGCTTCGTGTGAGTGCCAAAACAGGCGAGGGGGTGCGTGCTGTCATGGAAGCTGTGATTGCAGCGTTTCCGCCACCCAGTGGGAAACGTGCGCCAACGGTGCCACCGCGCGCCCTTGTGTTTGACTCGATCTATGATGCCTTTCGTGGTGTGGTTACCTATGTCCGCGTGCAGGATGGTCAACTCAAAACGGGTGATTCTGTGCGCTTAATGTCGACAGGTGCTGTCACGCAACTAAAGGAAGTTGGCATTTTTTCTCCCAAACAAGTTCCGCAGGATACCCTGCAGGCGGGTCAAGTGGGATATCTGATCGGCACCCTGAAAACACCGGCAGACATTCAGGTGGGGGATACGGTAACCGCAGACAAAAATCCAGCGCAAGATCCCTTACCAGGATTTTCGCCGGTCAAATCGATGGTCTTTAGCGGCCTATATCCCGTGGATGCGGGCGATTATGAAAAATGTCGGCAAAGTCTGGATAAGCTAGCTCTCAATGACGCCGCTTTTACCTATCATTCGGAAAGCTCTACTGCGCTGGGTTTTGGTTTTCGCTGCGGCTTTCTCGGTTTGTTGCATATGGAGGTAATTCAGGAACGGTTGCGGCGCGAATTTGACCTGGATATCATCAGTACACACCCCGGTGTTGTCTATCGGGTGTATACCCGTGATGGAAAGATGCAGGAAGTGGATAACCCCGTGTTCCTGCCGGACCCCACACATGTCGAGAAAATCGAAGAACCCATGATCCATGCGTTTATCATCTGTATGAATGAGCATATCGGCGATTTATTGCGATTGATTATGGAACGACGAGGTGAGATTACCAAAACCGAATCAATCGATATCTCGCGCGTCATGCTGACTTGCAATTTGCCTTTGAATGAGATTCTGACAGATTTTCATGACAACCTTAAAAGTGCTACCAAGGGCTACGCTTCCATGGATTACGAACATGCCGGCTATCAAGTCAGCCCGATTGTAAAAATGGAAATTCTCCTGAATGCGGAGCCGGTTGATGCATTTGCGACCTTGGTGCATCGCGACAAAGCGGTGGATAGGGGGCGTCAGATTTGCAAGGCTTTGGTGGATGCCATTCCATCGCATCAGTTTACCATTCCGGTACAGGCGGCATTGGGACGTACGATTATCGCGCGCGAAACCATTCGTGCGTTTCGTAAGGATGTGACGGCAAAACTGTATGGTGGAGATGTGACACGTAAAATGAAATTACTCGAAAAGCAAAAAGCGGGCAAAAAGAAGATGAAGCAATTTGGCAAAGTAAATGTGCCGCAAACGGCTTTTATTTCTGTTCTAAAAACCAATACCAACTAATAGATTATGTTTTTGCAAAACTGGCTACAACATCGCCGCATGAGGCGAAAGACGCAAGATTTGGCACATCACGCCAAGCATGTATTGCACATGCGGGGTGACTTATTTCCGCAAGAGCAATGCGATCGCGTGCAACAGGCAATCAACCATCTTCATCAACTGCTAAAATCCCGGCAATGGGACGCCTTAGAGGAAGCGTGTCTTCAGTTAGATAAAGAAGTGACCTTGATGAAACCGCAACGAATCAAGGGAAACGTGATTGAAAATCTCGAAATGCTGATTGTGGCCATTGCCTTCGCTATGGGCTTACGGGCTTACTTTTTGCAACCCTTTAAGATTCCTACCGGATCGATGCAACCCACCTTGCACGGTATTACGGCCACTGCAATGGAGCAACATTGGACAGATCGTTATCCATTCAAACCGATCCGGTTTTTGATCACGGGAGAATGGTATAGCGAAGTACATGCCAAAGCATCGGGCAGGCTAGGGGAGCCGATGGAACATCCGACGGATACATCTATTTTGCTTTATCGAATCGGCGAGCAAATGCACCGGATTCCACGTGATATTCTTCTTGATGAAGAAGGCAATCTGGATCCTGCTTTTGATCCCGAACGCATTGTGCGCAGAGGAGAGGTGCTGTGGTCTGGACGCACGCAGCGCGGTGACCATTTGTTTGTAAATAAAGTGATCTGGAATTTTCGTAAACCAAGGCGTGACGACGTGATGGTCTTTACGACGGATAACATTCCAACGCTAGAGCCAGGCACGCATTATATCAAACGGCTCGTAGGACTACCGGAAGAACGCATTTCCATTCGTCCACCTAATCTTTTTGTTAACGGACGACCGTTAACCGGATACTTCGGCATTGATCGAATAACGGCCGCAGAGAACCGTTATGCAGGATTTCAACTGGCAGGCCATTTAAATGACGAGCGACTGGAATGGCGCATGGAGAAAGATCAATATTTTTCCTTAGGCGATAATACCAATAATAGTCGCGACAGTCGTTACTGGGGACCTGTGCCAGCCGAAAATCTTGTAGGGCCTGCCTTCCTCGTCTATTGGCCGTTCACACGCCGCTGGGGCCTCATACGATAATCGCGCGAATCGTGTTTTCCTTTTGCATGCTCCATCCAGGCAACAGCACGTTTATGACTTTGGATCCTTCTGCTGCATAAAGATCGACGCAATCATTCATATGATCTTGGCTTGACCACACAGACCCGCTGGCGTGCGATAGGCTCTGATGATCTATGATACGGCACTTCATGATCACCACATACATAACGTCGCATAATATATCTTATGTCTAATAATATATGCCTGCAGCACACAATATCTAGTAGATTTTACGCAGAATAGCAAAATATGCCTTGTGAATAACCTTCGCGCCCTTTTTACGTTCCGAAGTAACGATCACCGAAGTCTCCCAGGCCGGGAACGATGAATTTACGTTCATCCAAGTGGCTATCGATCGCAGCTGTGAAGAGTTGCGCATCCGGATGTGCAGCCATTACGCGTTCGATTCCTTCAGGAGCAGCAACAACGCAGACGATAATAATCTGTTTGCATCCCCGCTTCATCACGGCATGAATCGTCTCCTCGATGGATCCGCCAGTGGCCAACATCGGATCTAGGATGATTGCTTTATAGTCAGACAATTCGTTCGGGAATTTACGGTAATATTCACGCGCAACGGCAGTCTGCTCGTCTCGTTCTAATCCCAGGAATCCGACTGGCACATCCGGTAGAATGTTTTGTGCGGCTGGTAACAAAGCCAGCCCCGCACGCAAAACCGGCACAATGACCAGTCGCTCTTCGAGTTGATCGCCTGTGGTCTGCGTCAAAGGTGTTACAATTTCAACGGGTTTGGTATGCAGGTTGCGTGTCACTTCGATGAGCAAAAAAGACGCCGTGATGGCTGCATGGCGTCGAAAGGCTGCTGTGTCGGATTCTTGATCCCGTAATATGGTCAGAGAATGCTGCAGCAAAGGGTGACGTACAACCGTTACATTCTCGTGCATCTCTACCCTCCCCTATGGCGTTACCATATCTCAAGAGATATCGCGTTTTTCGATTCGAATATTGCAGATACGCTCATTGATTTCCATCTTTTCTTCTACAACGGCATTTTTAATCGATACGGACTTCGCGGGGCCAAATGCCAAGGCCAAGACTTCCTCGGCGATACTTTCGCCATGCTCTTGTAAGGCCTGTTCCAACTCTGTATCGTCCGTTTCATAGGCTACCGCGATTCGCTGCGTAACTTCGAAATCTGCCGTCTTGCGTGCATTCTGCAAGCGGCTGGTACATTCTCTGGCGAGGCCCTCGCGTACAAGTTCAGGTGTCAGTTCCGTCGTGAGTGCGACGACCAAATGATCTTCCGAAGCCACGACCATGCCTTTTTTCGGTGTGCGTTCGACAACGATATCACTCATGCCAATGGAGAATGGCTCCCCTTCCCCGTCGAACAATTCCAGCTGTTCGCCTTCCATGAGAAGCGTAATTTCCTCTTGATTGAGCTGGGCAATCCGGGCGGCCACATGTTTCATGCGCTTTCCAAACGTCGGACCCAGCCTCCGAAAATCTGCCTTGGCATGCAAATCGGCCAACTGTCCTTCATTGTGATCAAACGCAATCGTTTTTACGTTGAGCTCGTCGCAGATCACCGCACTGGCTCCACGGATTTGCTCCATCGATTTATGGTCGCTCGTCACTACCCGTAACGATGGTAAGGGTTGGCGAACCTTTAAGTTGTGTTCCGTGCGAAGGAGTCGTCCCATGCGAACGATTTTGAAAACCGTTTGCATCTGTTCCTCCAGGTCTGGATTCTTCTCCGCTAGAATCGCTTCGGGAAAATCACAGAGATGCACGGATTCAGGCATGTCGTCTGTCCGGAGGTTGCGGTACATGGCCTCACTGATAAACGGTACAAACGGAGCGGCGACTTTGGATAACGTCACCAACACGCGGTATAACGTAGCGTAGGCATCTGCCTTGTCCGAATCATCCTGCGACTTCCAGAACCGGCGACGACTGCGACGGAT
>PXBF01000038.1 GCA_003567005.1 PVC group bacterium | reverse complement strand
GGAGAAGCGGATCCGGAACGATCTTTTTCAGTCACTGCAATCTGCGGTGCGTGTTTTGCCAGAATTGGGAGATCAGCCATCGTGGTCGCGGTTCGGAGCGCAGCATTGACGACCTGGCTGGAATGATGTTGGCCTTGCAGAACCGCGGCTGCCACAACATCAATGTTGTGACCCCTACGCATTATTTACCGCATATTATCAAGGCGCTGGATCTTGCAGCGGGTCGTGGATTGCGGCTTCCGATCGTCTACAATACATCTGGTTGGGAGCGGATGGAAATCGTCAAGCAACTGGATGGCATCGTGGATATCTATTTGCCGGATATCAAATATGGGGATAAAGAAGCTGCCGACAAATATTCCGTGGGGGCCGCGTCTTATCCGGATATAACGAAAGCGGCAATTCTGGAAATGCATCGGCAGGTCGGGGTTGCGCGGGCCCCTTCTGATGGTGTGATGCGGCGTGGTTTGATGATTCGTCATTTGGTTATGCCTAATCTGACGTCTGACTCAGAGAATATCATGCAATGGATTGCAGAGCAGTTGCCTGCGGATACGTATGTGAACATCATGGCGCAGTATAGTCCGCATTATCAGGCAATGGATTATCCTGAAATCGCGCGTCGGGTAACCCGCGATGAATATCGGCAGGTTGTGATGAAAGCCAAGGAGCTGGGGCTCACCAATCTGGATTCACGGGCCACGTGGTGGCTATGATGGTGAGAAAGAGGAGGTCTTATGCGACGTTTTTGTTACTTTGTTGTAGTATTGATTTGTGCAGTCGGAGCTGGCTGCGCGGTTGGGAATGATAGCGTGAATGATGTATTTTTATTGCCGGATCCAGTGTCAGATGGCTCGTTATCCGTGGAGCAAGCCATGCAGCGTCGCCGCTCCGTGCGGGCGTTTGCTGATACCTCGCTGACAGTAGAAGCGGTTTCCCAGCTACTCTGGTCGGCGCAGGGTATTACGGATTCGCGTCGCGAGCTTCGAACGGCACCGTCTGCAGGGGCAACCTATCCGCTGGAATTGCTGCTTGTGGTAGGCGCGGTTGAAGGTTTGGATGCGGGCATTTACCGCTACCAAGTCGCTGAACATGCTCTTGCGCGTATAGCCGGTGGGGACCTCCGGTCAGATCTTGCTCGCGCATCGTTAGGACAGGCTTTTATCGGACAGGCACCTTTGAGTATTGTTTTCACTGGTGTTCATGGCCGTACGGCCCGTCGCTATGGTGATCGTGCCGAGCGTTATGTGGCGATGGAGGCGGGGCATGCCGCGCAGAATGTTTACTTGCAAGCGGTCTCGTTGGAGCTGGGAACGGTTGTGGTAGGAGCATTCCGTGATGAGCAGATTGCCGAACTACTCCGGTTGGAATCGGCAGAGAAGCCCCTCTACATCCTGCCGGTAGGCCATGCTGAATAGCGACAGGCCGACTGACGGTTCATGGTGGACCTGGTTGCGCTTGCAATTGGCACGGGGAATCAGATTTCACCTTACACGGAGCCTGCCAATTGGATTGCGATGACAGAGGCGGTGCGCGAATTTCGCGGTGATTTCTAACCCACACATCTCACAACCTAGCGACTGTGGTCTCGCAGACATGCATGTCTTGCTTTTTTGCTTTTTGACTCGACGTGATTCGATTGAAAGCAGATGCTGTAGTATATGAAACACCCGCATCGTTTTTCGCGAAAACATATGCTACAAATCAGTGCCGGTATGTTAGCTAGCGTCGTTGCGTTATACACCATACCTTTTGCCTGGTGTAGTAGAGGGGCTGCACGATGGTTAGATGGCGACCGTGAAGTACAGATCAAACTGGCGCGTGGTGTAGAACGCCTTGTTTTTGATCAACAGTTGTCTTCAAAAGACTTTCGCACCGGTTTTGATTTATATGATGGCGAATGGTTATTTGGGTCCTATCTTATGGCGGGTATAGGATTTACACAAGTCGTCATGGAGCATCCAGATCTGAAGGATGAGATGGAACCGCTTGCCAGAAAGGCAATCGAGAAGCTGTTGCGGGACGATGTACGGGCATTCGACCAACAGCTTTGGCGAGCAGATCCGCTGGCAAGTTTTGCTGGCGACAATCATCACGCTGCGTACCTAGGATACTTGAATTTGCTACTGGGGCTTTACCGCAAAACCTTCGGAGAAGCGCACTTTGATGATCTGCATAATCAAATTACAGCGAAATTTGTGCGGCATTTATCTGGCAATCCGTTGGGGTTGCTTGAGAGCTACCCCGGAGAGGTATATCCGGTTGATAACTGCTTCGTGATCGGGTCCATAGGACTTCATCAATCTGTTACGGGGACGGATCATCAAGAATTGCTTGCGCAATTGTCCGTGCAAATCCGGGACAAATACGTTGATGCAGATACCGGTTTGCTGATTCAGGCGGTGGATCCATATTACGGACGTCCGATCGACGTAGCACGTGGATCGGGAACCGTACTGGGTTTGATCGCGTTGCATTATGCTGACCCAGTTCTTGCGCATGATCTATATTTGGCCATGAAAAGTCACCTGGCTTCGCATTTGTTCCGTTTTGGCGGGGTTCGCGAGTATCCTTTCGGACAGTCCGGCAGAATGGATATCGATTCAGGGCCGATCGTATTCGGTTTCGGTCTTTCTTCTACGGGGTTTGCGATTGCCGGTGCCCGGCGCTACGATGATCGAGCATTTTTCCGGGGTTTGTTTGCCACGGCACATCTTTGCGGTGCGCCTGTAGGCTGGGGCGGAAGGCGCGCGTACATTTCCGGCGGGCCATTGGGGAATGCCATTTTGTTCGCGATGCTCACGTCACCAAGGGTAAATCTATCCGAGTGGGAGATATTGCCATGAGACAGCAACGATGGTGGAATCCCAAACTAGGTGTAATTTCGGGAAGCTTGATTCTTCTCGTACTGCACACGGGGCTGCAATTTGTTTTGGCGCGATATGATATTGTGTCGAGCATTTTTTCTGCTGGTCCGCATGTGCCGCGGTGGATGTTTGTCTTGACGGTACTTTTCGTTGCCGTTCGTCTAGCCCTGCTTTTGCTGGTACCGATGCTGCTGGCCTATTGCGTGGCCCGGCGGATCGTGGGGGTATGGTTCGTCCGTAGATAATCTGCGATTTACGGGGCGACTTGCCTTGATGGGATAGGCTCACTTGACTACAGAGGGACAATTTGAAGAATGAAACCGAACATCATCTTCATCATGGCCGATGACATGGGTTATGGTGATGTAGGCTGCTACAACCCGGAAAGTAAGATTCCTACGCCCAATATGGATAGACTGTCTGCCAGGGGCATCCGCTTCAGGGATGCGCATGCACCTTCAGCAGTTTGCACCCCAACCCGATACGGCGTTCTCACTGGTCGCTATTGCTGGCGTACGCGACTGCGGGAGGGTGTCATCGGTGGCTATGGCCGTCCGTTGATTGAAAAGGACAGGTCGACACTGGCATCGATCCTCAAACAAAGTGGATACCATACCGCCTGTATAGGCAAGTGGCATGTCGGGCTCGACTTTCAGGATGCGAATGGCGACCCGACTGAATTCGAGGATCAGATTGATTTCAGTAAGCCGGTTACTGGGGGACCTACAGAACTGGGGTTTGACTATGCTTATTACAATGCGGGATGCGGCACATGTGCCCCTCCCTATGGGTTTATCGAGAATCAGCATTTTGTTGACACATCGTTTTCGTTTTTCGATGGGGCGGGTGCAGTCCCGAAAGGCAGTTGTGGTCAGTCCCACGGCATGATGGGTAAGAGCTGGGTGACCCGGGATGCGGATCGTCTTATAACGGAGAAAGCATGTGCCTATATCCAAGAGCGCGTACACACAGGCGTACCGTTTTTTCTCTACCTCACTCCGAATGCCCCGCATGAGCCGTGCGAGAAGAGGTTTGTGCCGGATTTTGCTCGCGGTATGAGCGCTGCGGGCTCGCGCGGTGATTTGGTATGGTTATTTGATTGGGTTGTAGGGCAGGTGGTCGAAATGCTGGAAAAAAGCGGTCAGCTCGATAACACGCTTCTGTTTATCACAAGCGACAACGGGGCGCTGCCCGGTGATTTTGTTCTCGATGATCATGGCCGGCGCGTCGATTCCGGGACGGGTAGGAACGAGTTCCTTTATCGTTCCTATGGCCACAAGCCGAACGCAGCTTGGCGCGGCTACAAGGCTCATATATGGGAGGGCGGTCATCGTATACCTCTTATCGCGAGTTGGCCCGCTGCGGTTCCTGTCAACACCGTTTCCGACGAGGTTTTCTGCCTAACCGATGTGATGGCAACCTGCGCCGCAGTTGCAGGCGCGCAACTTCTGGACGACGAAGCCGAGGACAGCTATGACATGTTACCGGTGTTGTTGGATAGAAAGACGGGTGATGGGCCCATTCGCGAAGCGACGGTCCACCATTCGAGTTATGGTGTCTTTTCTATTCGCCATAAGCGGTGGAAGATGGTGCTGCATTGTCAGGATTCCGGGGGGTGGCCCACCCCTCGTGGGTCCCATCCAAGGCGGGGGATGCCGGGGCAACTCTACGACTTGGCCGACGATCCCTACGAAGCGCATAATCTTTGGAGTGAAAGGCCGGATATCGTTGGGCAGTTAGAACAACTGTTATCACGATATCAGAAATCCGGGCGAAGTGTTCCTCCGCGATGCTGTACGTCACGCATAGGAGCGTAGTCTTGCCGTTAAGCTGTCCGGTTTTGTTCGGGTGAGGCAAAAGGTGGATTGTCCACCTTTTCATCGCTGGGGTCTGTCAAATATGCGAGGTTAGTTACAAGCGCAACTCTTGTGATATCAGTTTAGCTTCGGTATGCTTCATATGAACCTATATTATGGTTGCCTGGTCATACCCAATCATTGTCCGATGTAACGAACGGATTGAGAAAATAACCGGCTTTCAGAACGCAATAAAGATAAAGGAAGTACAATGAAGCAGCTACTAGCAATAATCATCATGGCCATTGCCGCATTGACACTTGTCACGTCAGCCCTTGGGAATGAAAAGCCTTTGAAAGTGTATATCCTGGTTGGCCAATCCAATATGCAAGGGACGGCCCGGGATACGGTTATTCCGGCCATGGCAGAGGATCCGGTCACCAAGCATCTCTATGATTTGATGATCGACGAAAACGGCAAGCCCAGAGTCCGAGATGAGGTCAAGATTGCCGCCTTCAGTCAGCAGAGAGAGAATACGACGACAAAACAAGGAGATTTGACGATCGGTTATGGGTCCGATTTGCGTGCAGACAACGTCTTCGGGCCGGAGTGGACTTTTGGTTTTACCCTGCATGAACATCTTCAGGAGCCCTTCCTGATCATCAAGACGGCTTGGGGCGGAAAAGACCTCCGGATTGATTTTCGGCCACCTAGCGCAGGACCGCTCGACCTGCGTGAGGATGAATTGACGCAGGCTATTGAGAGAGGTAGGGGGACTAGAGAGGAGCTTATCGCAGCACGGGAAGAAGCCACCGGCCGTTACTATCGTTTGATGGCAGAACACGTAAAACAGGTTCTGGCTGACCCCGGGAAATACCATCCGGCCTATGATCCAGAACAGGGGTATGAAATCGCTGGTTTTGTCTGGTTTCAGGGGTTCAATGATATGGTTTCAGGTAGAGACCCCTTATATGAAGCTACGGAGGATAAGCCAGCTTACGCGGCATACAGTGATTTGCTCGCGCACTTCATACGCGACGTCCGCCAAGAATTCAATACGCCGAAGATGCCATTTGTGATCGGGGTTATTGGAACTGGTGGAAGTTCCAATGCCGATCATCCGTTTAGGCCGGCCATGGCCGCTCCGGCTGCGCTACCGGAATTCCAAGGAAACGTGGTTGCCGTGCATACTGCCAATTACTATGACGAAAAGCTTGGCGAACTTGTTGATCGCAGTTGGCGGTGGCAGAGACCGGCGTGGGATCCGCAAAATAAGTATGGCGACTTGCGCGAAAAAATTACGCCCCTGCATCGGCAGCTTGAAGAAACCAA
The DNA here is from genome assembly GCA_003567005.1 of PVC group bacterium. Classification (GTDB taxonomy): domain Bacteria; phylum Verrucomicrobiota; class Kiritimatiellia; order UBA8416; family UBA8416; genus T3Sed10-140. The sequence continues at coordinate 1,754 of PXBF01000038.1, read as the reverse complement.
GAAGATCGAGGACAGGGCTGAGCGAACAAAGCAGCAGCGGGCAATCCAGCAGCAGATGGACGCAATCATGTACACACCGGAAGAGGCTGCGTACCTCGCGGCGAATCGGAGTAACAGAGGTTTTCACTACGACGGGTCGGCAAAGAACTTCGCCCGTTTTGGCGAAGCATTTGCCAACGCCATCATCGAGATGGCGAAATAGATTTTTCCCTGAAAGACATCGATCATGATTGAGAACCAAATTAAGGCTCGCTTACATCTTGTCCGCGATGATGTCCGCAGAAGAGTCGATGTGCTGGCCGATGGGGAATTATTCACGGCTTATATCTATCCGGACACCATCATGAAACCGGTGCTATATCCGGTTATCACTGCAGGCGGGCAGCGGGTTACGCGCGGATTTCCGCTCGAGTGTGTGGCTGGAGAGCGCGTTGATCATCCGCATCACGTCGGCATCTGGTTAAACTACGGCAATGTAAACGGGCTGGATTTCTGGAATCACTCGGAGGATATCCCAGCAAACCAGAAGCACAAGTTCGGCACCATCCGGCATCGTGACATCGTTGATCTGCGCGAGGAAGACTCGACAGCCCTCCTCACCGTCACTGCCGACTGGTTACGTCCGGACGGCTCGCCCATGCTCGTCGAGCGCACCGATTTTCGATTTTCAGCCTCCGACACGGATCGCATCATCGACCGTACAACGACCCTGACTGCGCTAGACGAGGATGTTGTATTCAAAGACGACAAGGAAGGTATGATTGCCATCCGTGTTGCGCGCGGGCTCGAGCATCCTGCCTCTGAACCCGAAATCTTCACCGACTCGGAAGGTCGCCCCACCACCGTGCCGGCACTGAACAACGATGGCGTCACGGGGCGCTACTACAGCAGCGAAGGATCGGAAGGTGATGATGTGTGGGGTACGCGTGGCCGCTGGATGACGCTGGCGGTGCGCGTAGGCGAGGAAGAGGTCTCCGTGATCCTGATCGATCATCCGATCAACCCCGGTTATCCTACATACTGGCATGCGCGTGGTTATGGTCTCTTTGCCGCGAATCCCCTCGGCCAAGCCGCCTTGAGCGCGGGTAAGGACGTTCTGAATTTTAGCCTGAAGCAGGGAGCCAGCGTAACCTTCCAGTATCGTTTCGTGATCCACTCGGGGGGCCGACCCAGCAATGCTGAAATCGCCAGTCGTTACGCCGCCTTCGGTTCATGAGCCCCGAGCTTCAAGCCGCAGCGACGAGGCGGGAAAGACATTCGGTTATAGAAATCATGCATTTCACTGCCATTGATTATGATACGGCGAATTCCTCATGCGGTTCCGCGTGTTCGGTCGGAATGTGCAAAGTGAAAGGCGGGAAATTGCAATTGACAAATGCTTTCCAGAAGCAGTACCAGATGCGGATCTCGATGAACAAGAATGCAAGCATGCACCTTGGTACAATTGATATGTTTCTTTGTTCTGTCTTACCACTGCTGGGGCCTCGCAGAGAAAGGGAGAAATGTTGAGCGAATCTTTTGTAGAAGGTGAACGATGAAGGTACGGGAAAGCGGGATGCCGGAAGCGGATTATTGGAATACGTTCTTCGATGTTCCGCTGATTCTGGCGCAACTTGAAATAGATGCCAGCGTGCGTGATGCAGTCGAGTTTGGCTGTGGCTACGGCACGTTTGCGGTGCCGGTGGCACAGCGTATTCAGGGTATCCTGTATGCCTTGGATGTAGATGCGGAGATGTTGGCGGCCACGGAGTCTG
>PXBF01000067.1 GCA_003567005.1 PVC group bacterium | reverse complement strand
ATTTAAGGGCCTTGCCAACTGTGCAGGGCGCTTGGCACTGCGTTTCCTGCGGACACACACGTCCACACACGGCTGGTAGCAGACTGCTTTCGCGAATGATGCCGATCGCTGCGGCGTAGTCGCCTTCGGTGATTTTCTCGATAAAGCCGGGGATGTCGATGGCAACAGGGCAGCCTGCCACGCAAGGTTTCTTCGGGCATTGCAGGCAGCGTTCGGCTTCCAAACGCGCTTGCTCCTCTGTGTAACCGAGGGCGACCTCTTGCATGTTAGTACGTCGATCAGCGGGATCTTGTGCCGGCATTTCCTGTGCAGGAATGGCCATGCGATCTTTGGGCTTTAGTGTTTCCGGCAATTCGGATAATTCCTTGGCGGCCATAGCGTGGAGTTCTTCGCGGCTTGCGTGTGTCATTAGTCTTGCTCCGTAATTTCTTCCAGGTGGCAACGATGGTGCTCAGCGTCTTCGGTCGGCTTAAAGGCATGCAAGCGTGTGATCATGTTGTCGAAGTCGACGAGATGTCCGTCGAATTCGGGGCCGTCCACACAAACGAATTTGGTTTCGCCGCCAACGGTCACACGGCATCCACCGCACATGCCGGTGCCATCCACCATGATGGTGTTTAGTGAGACCATGGTTTTGACGGCGTAGGGGCGTGTTGTTTCGGCACAGAACTTCATCATGACCGGTGGGCCGATCGCTACGGCGAGATCTGGTTTTGGTTTGCTTTCGCAGCACTCCTTAAGAGGCTCTGTCACGAGGGCCTTGCGGCCATAGGATCCATCATCTGTGCAGATGATGCGTTCATCTGCAATTTTACGCATCTCGTCCTCGAGAACAATTAGTTCTTTCGAGCGTGCGCCCATGATAATGGTTACCTCATTGCCTGCAGCTTTCATGGCTTGCGCGATTGGGTGTAGGGGGGCTACGCCGATGCCGCCGCCAACGCACACTACGCGACCGAAATTTTTAATGTGCGTTGGTGTGCCTAGGGGCCCCAGCACATGTGACAAGGTATCGCCCACGGCTTTTTCGGCAAGCAGGTGGGTGGTGCGGCCGACGGTCTGAAAAATCAGGGTGATCGATCCTTCGTCGGTATCGGCATCTGCAATGGTTAAGGGAATGCGCTCGCCGAAGTGGCTATCGATCTGGACGATCACAAATTGTCCGGCTTTTCGTTCGCTTGCAATCAACGGGGCTTCTATCCGCATCTGGTATACGCCCGTTGCCAATTGTTTTTTATCTAGGATTTTGTTCATAGGGGCGCATGGTAACGGATTGCACATTGTTGGCAAGCGGGAATGTGGGAGACGCGTGTCGGGTGTCGGGTGTCGGGGCATGGGGGATGGTTGAGGGTTGAAGGTGAGAGGTTGGGGGAGTTTAGACAGAAAGATGGGGGGCGCGTTCGTTCCGCTTGACAATACTATGTTGGACACGCAGAAAAAACGGATAGGCTCTGCTGGGAGGGAACCGCAGAAGACGCAGAAAGACGCAGAAGGGGGGCGTGGATGCTTGGTATTTGTGCTTACATTCGGTTTTGTATCCATGTAAATCGAGAACGGGGGTTTCGTATTTGCATGGTTACGTAAGGCTTCTCGTATGTCGCGTGGATAGTGGCCCGGTCGATTCCCCCTATGAGATCGCTCCGAATGTCTGGGCAGGAAATATCCATCATATTGATATTGCGGGTTGAAGGTGGAGGGTTGGGGTAACCGCTAATTGAGCGAATTATGCGAATTAAATTGGGGGGGATAAGGGGCGCAGGGGGGCGCAGGGGGGCAAGTCTCGATAATCTAGAATTGGTGAAACGGCTGGGCTGTGAAGACAGATATGTGTGCAGTTGATTGATTAGCAAAAGCCAGAAATCGAAACGCTTGTCGACCGCATCCTCGCCGCCAAGCAATCCGATACCACCGCCGACGATAGTTGGGTGGGATTGATGTCGGGGGCGATTCATTCCACGTTGCCTTGATTGGTGGGCAGTGGTAGCATGTCCACGGTGAAACATAATCAATACACGTGAGATAACATGACAACCTTGACAATGCAATTACCAGAAGATGTTTTTGCTGCTGTTCGAAGTGCACCTCGCGACTTCCTGAAAGATATGCGTTTGGCGGCTGCGGACATTTTGATTAACTCCGGACTTGTGCCGAAAGGGTACTTGTTCCGTCTGCTGTCGTTCAGGAAATATCTGCCCGCGGACCCAATGATCTAACTAAGAGTTTCACGATCTGGGCAGGAAAACACTGAACGGAGCTACGTCACTTACTTTTTGAAACCTGAAAAGAATTAAGAGCAGAACAAAATCGCTTGGAGCCTACTTGGGGAAGCTGAATACAACTTCCCCTAGCGGGTAAGGTACACGTTCGGCAGTGGTCAAAGGTATTCTATGCGAGGAGTAGAAAGGAAGAGCGAGTTATGAAGACAAGACGGTGGCTGTGGTTGCTCATTGTTCCGTTTGTTGCCGGTATGGGGGGCTGTATTGTTCACGATCAATTCACTACGTTGACCATCAATCCAGATGGGTCCGGAGAGTTGATACTTTTTCGTTCAAACATCAGGTCAACGAAGAAGGGCAGCAGGGCGGAGTCAGAAATTGCGGAATACCGTGCCTCGTTCGACGCTCAAACCCAGGACGATTTCAAGCGGATTTGTGAGTCGGGTGCTCGTCTGGAAATGGCGATGTGGGTGCGTGAGCAAGCCCCAATGGCCCATGTGATACGCGCGTCGATTCCCGACGCGGCGTCCTTGGAAAAGCTCGCGACTTTAGGTGATGGCGGCAGCCCGATCAGCATCACACCGAAGTTTACAATCACGGATACACACCGTCGATTGGCGTTACAACTCACGGCCCGGTCGGATCACATTCCACCCCCAATCAGTGATGCGGATAGGCTCACACAGTTCAACCATGCTCGCGCCTCCGGAATCTCCGAATTTAGGATTGCCATACCTGCCGGGAAGATCAGGGATGCTCGCGGTTTTACCATCGCAGGCGACGGGCAATCGGCCTTATTGGATGTAGACGAAATCAGTTCTCTTCTTCGTGCCGACGATGGGGATATTGAGATTTTCGTGCAATGGGAAGTGTCGGATTGACGTAGCGATACGACAAGCTGATTGCAGCAAGTTTGATTCGCATCCGAACACGCTGGGGGCAATTGGGTCATCACAATGAAGATTACTTCTGACGAGCAAGCGTGATGGGCATCCATTAGCGACAGGCGAAAAGGGTTTGTCTGTACATATGAACAGGATTGGCCATTTGGCTTGGATCATCGTGATGGCTGGTGCATAGCTGGCAGGGTAATCATGATCGAGCTGAAAATGTCTTGAACGGGTTCACATATATGTTACCTTTGGTGCAATGAGACGCATTCTGTTTTACAAGACGGTGTCGGGTCGTTGTCCTGTGCAGGAGCATTTGGATACGCTCCCGGATAAAACCGTTAGGAAAATAGCATGGGTTTTGCGTGCGGTGCGTGATTTGGAGCGCGTGCCTGCAAATTATTTAAAGAAGCTAGTCAACACGAATGATATTTGGGAAATCCGTGTGGATGTCGGACGAAACACGTTTCGACTCCTTGGATTCTTTCATAAGCAAGAGTTAATTGTACTGACGAACCCCTTTCAGAAGAAGAGCCAGAAAACACCCCAGAGCGAGGTAAAACTGGCAGAAGACCGTAAATCAGAATACATGAGCCGGAGGAAAAGCAATGGATGATCTTGAAAAATATATTGAAGGACGCAAAAAACGTTCCGCTGCGTTTGCCGATGGATTTGAAATTGGTTACGAGCAATTCAAGATAGGTGTGATTCTTCGTGCTGCTCGTGAAGAAGCAGGCCTGACGCAAGATGATCTTGCCCAAAGACTTCATACCAAGAAGTCAGCCATATCCAGAATTGAAAACCATGCGGAAGATATCAGGCTGTCTACGCTTGAGAAATTCGCCGAGGCCATTGGCAAGCGTCTGACACTCAAAATTGCATAGATTCGAGAGAAACTTCCCGTTATTGATGCGCAGAAAGCAAGAGATCGAAACGTTTGTCGACCGCATCCTCGCCGCCAGGCAATCCGATCCCGCCGCCGACGTCCAGCCCTCGAAACCCAAATCGACCACCTCGTCTACCACCTCTACAACCTCACCCCCGAAGAAATCAGACACCAATAGCCTTATTGCGTCCTTGACTCAGCCCGTGGTGGACGGTAAAATATAAATACAGAATAGGGTGTGGTGTCGGCTTGCTTTGTCGGCACGGGGAACAGACGTTTTCAATCACTGGAGGAACCGCCATGCAACAACGTCCTGCCGCATCCCATGCCGACCACGTTTGTCTTCGTGATGCCGCCCTGCAATTGAGGTGCCGGAGCAGGCGCTATTGCCGGCCGGCGCTGCTGGCGTTGGCGATGGTCCTGTGGTCGGCCGATGCACAGGCGTTGACGGCGGACTTTGTCGCCGATCGCAGCCTTGGCACACCGCCGTTCACCGTGTCGTTCCAGGACACTTCGTCCGGCACACCCACCGGCTGGGCCTGGTATTTCGGCGACGAGGACCTGAGCGATCGGACCTGGACCGAGATGACGGACGATGCCGGCTGGTCGGAACGCAGTGATTTTGCTTCCGTGGCATTGCCCGACGGCAGTCTGGTCGTCATGGGTGGTTGGGGCGAGGGCCTATTTGGTGGAACGGCCAAGCGTGACGTTTGGCGATCGACGGATCAGGGTGCCAACTGGGAGCAGGTGACATCGTCAGCGGACTGGCCCGCACGGTATCGACATAACGCGGTGGCGCTGCCCGATGGTGCGATTGTCATCATGGGGGGGCTGTCGAGTTTGGGGTTTTACAGAACGGATGTCTGGCGATCGACCGATCAGGGCGCGACATGGGAGAAGATGACCGCCGCGGTGCCGTGGCAGAAGCGCACTTTCTTTACAGCTACGGCCTTGTCCGATGGCGGTATCGTGATCATGGGCGGTCGGAGCAGTGACGGTCTGCGTCTTCGTGATGTGTGGCACTCGGCCGATCAGGGCGCGACATGGACACAGAAGTCCGCTGCCGCAAGCTGGTCGGCGCGCCTGGATCATGCGGCCGCAGCACTCCCCGACGGCAGCATCGTCCTCATGGGGGGGCAAACCGGATCGGGGCTTACCAACGATGTGTGGCGTTCGACCAATCGGGGCGCGACATGGACGCTTCAGACAGGAATAGCCGAATGGTCGCCCCGCAGGCATATGGCCGCGGCCACTGTGCCCGATGGCAGTCTCATGCTCATGGGCGGGAGGGACGGTGTCGGGTGGCCCAGCGACTTCCGCAACGATGTGTGGCGTTCGACCGACCAGGGCGCGACGTGGCAGCAGATGAGCGCGGCTGCCGCCTGGACGGCCCGCGTTTTCCACTGTGTCGTGAAGTTGCCCGACGGCAGCATCGTTCTCATGGGTGGATCGGACGGCGTCTATCGCAGCGACGTGTGGCGTTTGGAGACCGCCGCTTCGACCGAACAGCATCCCGAATACACCTACGAGGAGACGGGCGTTTTCGGCGTGACCCTGCTGGTGCGTCATGCAACCGGGTTTGATGTCGTGACGCAGAAAGGGGCGGTCACCGTGACTCATACGCCGCCCCCGCCGGAGATCACGGCAGTGCCGACGCTCGGCACGGCCCCGCTGACGGTGCAGTTTTCCGGTGAGACATCGGCCGAGGACACGATCGGCTGGGCCTGGTACTTCGGCGACGACGACCTGAGTGGGCGAAACTGGACCCGACGCACCGCGTCGGCCGGATGGACTGCCCGGAAGCATCACGTCGTCGCAACCCTGCCCGACGGGAGCCTTGTGCTGATGGGCGGTGACGACACCAACAATCGCAACGACGTGTGGCGATCGGCGGATGGCGGCGCCAACTGGACGGAGGTGGCCGCAGCGGCGGAGTGGGCGGCCCGACACGATCATACCGCCGTCGCCTTGCCCGACGGGAACCTCGTGCTGATGGGCGGTGACGCTGCCGGAACGGGCCTGGCCAACGACGTGTGGCGATCGACCGACCAGGGCGCCACCTGGACGCAGAGGACCAGCTCAGCCCCTTGGGCAATACGGCACCGTCATGCCGCGGTGGCGCTTTCCGACGGCAGCCTCGTGCTCATGGGAGGATATGCCTGGCCGGGCGGGATCATGAACGACGTGTGGCGTTCGACCGACCAGGGCGCCACCTGGACGCAGCGGACCGCCGCGGCTCCCTGGCCGGCGCGCAATCGTTTTGCGGCGGTCGTCCTGTCCGACGACAGCATCGTCATCATGGGACACACCGGCTACCGGGATGTGTGGCGCTCGGCCGACCAGGGTGCGACCTGGACGCAGATGACCGATGCCGCTCCCTGGCCGGCGCGCGATCGCCTCGCGGCGGTCTGTCTGCCAGACGACAGCATCCTGATGTTCGGCGGCCAGGGATCCACCGGACGCTGCCACGACGTGTGGCGCTCGACCGATCAGGGCGCCACCTGGTCGCTAACGGACGACTTTCCCGCCTGGACCGGACGCTACGGACACGCCGCCGCGGTTCTGCCCGACGGTTCGGTCACACTGATGGGCGGCATGGACGCGGAAATGCCCCTGAATGACGTCTGGCGGCTGGCCACGGCTGGGGCGGATGTGCAGCATCCCGAGCACACCTACACCGAACCCGGGGCCTACGCGATTGCCCTGCAGGCCTATGGTCCGGGCGGCTACAGCAGCATCCGCGAACCCAGCCGGATCGTCGTGACGTTCTCGGCGCCCGCGTTCGAGGGCGCACCGACGGAAGGCCCGGCCCCGCTCGAGGTCGCGTTCACCGACCAGACCGCCTGGGAACCGACGGGCTGGGCCTGGTATTTCGGCGAAACGGCCTGGGCCGAGTCTGGCTGGACGCTGCAAACGGCCGAGGCGCCCTGGTCGGCCCGGGTGGGGCACCGCGCCGCGGTCCGGCTGGATGGCGGCCTGTTCGTGATGGGTGGACGGGACAACCAGTATCGCAACGACGTGTGGCGCTCGCTCGATCAGGGCATCACGTGGGAGGCGGTGACCGCGAACGCCGACTGGCGGCGGCGCGGCGGGCATGCCGTCGCGACCCTGCCCGACGGCAGTCTGGTCGTCATGGGCGGCAGCGTAGCCGTGCCGGGCGGCCACGACGGCGCGCCCGCGCGCGACGTATGGCGCTCGCTCGACCAGGGCGTCACATGGGAGGAACGCACGGCGGCGGCCGGCTGGGCGGCGCGCATGGAACACGCCGCCGCGGTCCTGCCGGACGGCAGTCTGGTCGTCATGGGCGGAACGGACGGCGTGCAACGGTACAACGACGTGTGGCGCTCGACCGACCAGGGCGCGAACTGGACGCAGATGACGGCCGCCGCGGAATGGTCCGCCCGCAGCGGCATGGCCGCCGCCACGTTACCCGACGGCAGCCTCGTGCTCCTGGGCGGTTTCTCGGCGGGTTATCACAGCGACGTGTGGCGCTCGACCGACCAAGGCGCGTCCTGGACGCAGGTGTCCGCCAGTGCCGGTTGGTCGGCCCGCAGCGGCCTGACCACCGCGGTCCTGCCGGACGGCACCCTGATCGTCGCGGGCGGGGCTTCGTTGCGGCGACATCACAACGACGTCTGGTACTCGACCGACCAGGGCGCAACCTGGACGGCGGCCGTCCATGCCGACTGGTCGCAGCGTGCCCGTCACAGCTCCATGGTGTTGCCCGACGGCAGCCTCGTGGTCCTGGGCGGACACGATGGCGAGTCGTCGCTGGCCGACGTCTGGCGACTGCCGACCGCCGGCGCTACCGAACAGCACCCGGTGCATACCTACGACCAGCCGGGCACGTACACGGTGACGCTGCAAGCGTACCGCCCCGAAGGAGCGGCCCGGAAGCAGCGCACGGCGTACATCGACGCGGCCTACACGCATCCCGTCGCCGCTTTCTCCGGCGAGCCGACGCTGGGACAGGCACCGCTCGATGTGCAGTTCAGCGACCTCAGCAAGGGCGACGTGTCCGGCTGGGCCTGGTATTTCGGCGACGAGACGCTCACGGACCGCGAATGGACGCGACAAACCGAGGGTGCCGGCTGGTCGGCGCGTCGCGGACTTGCCGCCACCGTACTTGTCGACGGCAGCATCCTGGTGCTGGGCGGCGGCACGCGGCATGACCAATACAACGACGTGTGGCGCTCGACGGACCGTGGCGCGAGCTGGACGCAACGCACCGCCGCCGCCGGCTGGTCGGCGCGCGAACGCCATGCCGTGACGACCTTGTCCGACGGCAGCGTGTTGCTGACCGGGGGCCTCGAGGTCGCGATCGCGGGCGACGCGCCCCGCAACGACGTGTGGCGTTCGACCGACCGGGGCGCGAGCTGGACGCAACGCACCGCCGCCGCATCCTGGTCCGCCCGCTGGGGTCATGCCCTCGTGGCCCTGGGAGACGGCGGGGTCGTGGTGATGGGCGGAACGGACGACCGCACGGGCGGGACGGACGGCGACGGGCTGAAGAACGACGTCTGGATGTCGACCGACAGCGGATTGACCTGGCACGCGCTGGGCGCTGCGGACTGGTCGGCGCGCAGCGGTCATGCCGTTGCGACGCTGTCCGATGACACCGTGATCCTGTCCGGCGGGTTGCGGTGGAGCAGCAAGGTCCATGCGCTGCGTCCGATCGATGACGTCTGGCGCTCGGATGACGGCGGGGCCAACTGGACCCGGCAGACGGCGTCCGCCGGCTGGCCCGCCCGCAGCCATCACGCCCTGGTCGCCCTGCCCGACGACAGCCTTGTGCTGCTGGGCGGAAACGACGGAGACACCCGGTACAACGACGTCTGGCGCTCGACCGACCGAGGCGAAACCTGGGTGCAACTGACGGACGACGCCGCCTGGGTGGCGCGCACGTTGCACGCCGCTGCGGCGCTTTCCGACGGATCCGTGGCGCTGCTGGGCGGCGACGACGGAAACGGGAAGCTGCGCGACGTCTGGCGTCTGGTCACCGCCGGCTCCACGGACCAGCACCCGCAGCACGGCTACCTGAACCCCGGCCTGTACAACGTGACCCTGCAAGTGTTCAACCCGGACGGCGCGAACCGGATCACCCGCATCGAATACGTCACGGTCACCGGCGTGGCGCTTCACACCTTGACCTATGCCGCCGGCGCGGGCGGCGCCGTGAACGACCAGCCCGTGGTGACGCTGCAGGTAGCGGAGGGCGGCGACGGCGTGGACATTCACGCACAGGCGGATTCGGGCGCGTATTTCCTGCGCTGGAGCGATGGCGAAACTGCGAACCCCCGACTGGATCTGGATGTCTCCGGCGACCTTGACGTTACGGCGCTGTTCATCAGCGCCGCAGGCGTTCCAATCGAATGGTATGTGCTGCATGGCCTGACCCCCGGCGAATGGGAAGGCTGGCACGATCTGGACCTGCACGACAGCGACGGCGACGGCGCGCTGAACTGGGAGGAGTACATCGCCGACACCGATCCGAACAATAGCGACTGTTACTTCCGCGTCGTCACGTTCACTAACGCGCCGCCCTGGACGGTGGTCTTCACTGCGTCCGCGTCGCGCGTCTATACCTTGCTCGGTCGCACGAACCTGATGGCCGATGCCTGGCAACCCGTCCCCGGTGCCGGCCCCCGCTTCGGTGTCGACGGCGAGGACATGCTCTCCGATGACAATGACCCACCGCTGGGGCCGTTCTATCGCTTGAAAGTCGAATTGCCCGAACCGTAGGATGGCTTCCTCCGACGCCCGGATGGCTATGCTCGAAGGTAGCAAGGTTGCAAGGTGGCAGGGTGGGTCGAGGACGCCGGACTCCGGACGCCCGACGCCGAAAGTTGGGTGATGTCAGGGTATAAACGTTTAGAAGATATGCGGGGTAATTGCGGGCAATTTACATCATCTTCGCAGACGCAGGTCTTCTGATACATCGCGTATGCGTTCCTTGATCGTCGGCATTACATCATAAACGCGCACCGTTATCTCTCCATCGGGCGCATCATGCGGCACAACGAATACCACGTTGCCTCTCAGACGGTATCTTAAGTTGGTCAATTCGGTGACAATACGTAACGTTTCCTGCAAGCTGATCTGCCTTGCCGTGAACGTTACTGGCGGCACATCTTGCTTTTCTATCCCGCGCTGGTCTTGTTCGGAATCATCAAAGAAAAAGCTCCGCTCCCTTGGGCGTTTATCGCGATCTTCCGCAGGTGGTGGCGTGTTCAGGTTCAGAATAATATTCACGCCCTCATTTTCGGGATCGAACTCACGACTGGCCTGGATCAGGTATTCAATGACCTCTTGAATATTTGCCTGCCGAAAAGAAACCTCAGGCAATATGATTCTATTCAACGCCTCCAGAACAGCAGCTTCAGGCGAACGTTGGTTCTTGCGTTCCTGTTCCGGTTCAGCATAAGCCGGCAACATCCCGCTTAACATACTCATGATTAATATTGTGATAATTTCGCGTTTCATCTCTAACCTCTATTAGTAGTATACAATAAAACGGCAGTTATTCAATGTCTGTAATCGTGGTTAGCCATAAATAATGGCTAGGGTGTCGAGTGTCGGGTGTCGGAAGTTGACTCAAATAGAAGCTAGGTCTAGCGTGCCTATTTCTTACGTGTAGGCATGCTTTTGAAAGAGGAGCATTCACGAGAGCCATTGCATGAGCGGCAAAATTGCTTTACATACGTGTCCATATCGGCTGATGCGAATCGTGGAAGTAGAAGCCGGGAATCGGAGAGTTGATCGCAATCGAGAATACAAGATAGGAGGGAATGCGAATGAAGGTATTGGTGATTGGCGCGCATGGTCGGACAGGGCAGCGGGTTGTGAAGCAGTTGCTGGGCGGCAAGCATATGCCGGTTGCGATGATACGGGATCCGGATCAGCGTGCGGTTTTTGATGAGATGGGGGTGCCGACCGTTCTGGCTGATCTGGAGTATCCGATTGATCATGCCGTTACCGGTTGCGATGCCGTGATATTTGCGGCGGGCTCGGGGGCCAAGACGGGGAAGGATAAAACGGTGCTGATTGATCATGTCGGGGCTATCCGATCGATGGTTGCGGCTGCCATGCAGGGGGCGCGTCGCTATGTGATGTTGTCCTCGCGGAATGCGGATCCGGCCAGCGAATCGAAGATCCGTCATTATCATCGTGCAAAGGGCCATGCCGATGCGTTTCTTATGAAGATGGATGCGGTGATGGAGGAACCGTTGGATTGGACGATTGTGTGTCCGGGGCGTCTCACGGATGAGGCCAGTAAGCAGTGCGTCAGTGTTTCGCCGGAAATCGACCAGCCTAGTGGCGAAACGAGCCGCGACGTTCTGGCCGAAGCGCTCGTGGCCTGTCTGGATGAGCCGGCGACTGTTGGGAAGCGCTTTGCGTTGCTTGATGGCGAGACGCCGCTTATTGAAGCGCTGCGTTCTGTCTGATGATACCGATACGAGCCAGACAATTTCTGCTTGTTGGCCGCTATGGTGTCTGGTTCATTTGAAGCAGATTTGCCGTATTGCATTAGAGAAGGGGGGATAGATCGTGCGTAAGCGGAAGCATAATCCACAAGAGGAGGAGCGCAAGGCTTGGAGTTCGGAGCCGGCCTTTGTTGCTTCTATGACAGCGGCGGCCGTAGGGCTGGGTAATTTATGGCGTTTTCCTTACATTGTGGGTCAGCATGGCGGCGGGGCTTTTGTTATCGCTTATCTGCTGGCGCTTTTTATTGTCGTGTTCCCGATCATGTTGCTGGAAGTGGCTGCGGGGCGGTTGGCGCAGGGTAGCACGATTGCAACGTATCGGCAGGTTAATCGTTTTGGGACCTACTACGGTTGGTTTGTGGTGGCGATCACGATTGCGATCACGAGCTACTATCTTGTTATTACGGGGTGGACCCTCGGTTATACCGTGGACGCGTTGCGTGATAATTTGCGCTCATTTGATAGCTTTCGGGATGGCTATAACTCGCTGTGGTATTTTTTGGTGGTGACGGCGCTGGCTACGGTTATTCTTATCGTGGGGCTGCGAGCCATTGAAACGTTATCGAAGATTCTGATGCCCCTCTTGTTAGCGGTCATCGTTTTTATTATTTTTTATGCGAGCCGGACCCCGGGCTGGGAGGAGGCAAAGACCTTTTTTTTCCAGGTGGATTGGGGACGTCTGACAGATACATCTTTATGGGGATTTGCCTTTGGCCAGGCCTTCTACACGCTGGCGATCGGTCAAGGATACCTTGTAACCTATGGCAGCTATATCCCGCGTAAAACGCATTTGCCGCGTGCCTGCATGATTGTCGCGGTTACGGAACTATGCATCGCACTGATGGCGGGATGGATGATTTTTCCGTTTGTTTTCGGTTATGGGCATTCTCCGGATGAGGGGAGCCAGCTTGCATTTGTTACCCTGCCGCAAGTTTTTGGGGAAATGCGTGGTGGACTCTGGGTCGGAATCATGTTTTTCACCTTGTTCTTTGCTGCAGCATTTAGTTCATCGTTGGCGGGGCTGAAGGTGATCGTGGCGGCAGTGTCGGAAGAGCTCAAGTTGCCGAACCGTTATGCCGTGTTGGCGGTGAGTGTGTTGATGCTTCTATTGGGGACAGCGTCGGCATTAAGCTTTACGCCGTTGGACTGGCGCATAGCGGGTGAGCCCGTGCTTGATTTTATTGATCGGGTGGCTGGCGGGAATGTCATTATTATTTCGGGCATTCTGGGGGCTGCATTTTTCTGCTGGCTGGTGCCAGCGAAACGAATCCGCGATGTGCTGGGAACGCCGCATCCTTGGTGGCATTGGCGTATCTATATTGTGGGGCGTTTCTTGCCTGTTGTGGTGATTGTCTGGCTTATCGTGACGAGATTCCTGCAGACCTTTGTGTGATGTGATTTATGGAAAAGACCATACAAGTGGATTCATGGCAGGTGCGTACTTGTCGGGGTAGCGATGAAACCGCTGCCTTGATGCATGCGTTGCAGCAGAACGATCAGCGTCAGGTTCTCAAGGATGATTCCCAATCACTTGTATACCGAATCACACATGCTGGAGAGGACTTGGTTGTAAAGGCGCCAAGGAGGCGTAACCGGAGTGTCGTAGAGCGTTTGCGCACTTTGGTGCGTGCAGGGAAAGCCACGCGGATGTGGTGCGGGCTTTGCAAGCTGCGTGAATTGGAGATTCCCGTTCCGGAGCCTGTGCTGTTAGCGCAGCGACGGTGCTGGGGTATGATCGTGGACAGTTTTCTTGTCTATCGATATGTCCCCGGGGAACCGATCACGGCTGCTGATATTCCGGCAGTGGACGCACTACTGGAGCGTTTGCATGGCCATGGGTATTTGCGTCATGATGCGGTGAATCACAATTATCTGAAATCGGGAAATGATATCGTTTGTATTGATGTGACGCTTCGCAAACCGCTCTTTTTCAAGAAAACGCAATGTCTGTTGGAACATCTTTCTTTTCACCAGCATCGCCCCGAGATGTGGTTGTCTTATCGCGCGTCATCCGTGCCAGCGCGGCAACTTCGCGCATTGCTTGCCTATCAACGTTTCAAGAGTGCTATACGAGACCAACGAAGACGTTTGAAGCGTGCTTTTCGAACGGGGGTGAAATGTAACCTATATTTTGTTTTGACAATATAATTAGATTTAATATTACTGTTTAAAACAAAATATGAGGGTTTTGTGTACGATTTTGGCATAGTGAGAGAATTGCGCAAGCGCGAGGGGTTGACGCTCGACGAGATACAGGTACGGAGCGGTGTGACACCTGCGGTGTTGTCGCGGATTGAGCGTAATATGGCCCGCCCGGAGCTGGATACGTTGTATCGGTTGGCGCGCGTGTTCGGCATGACGGCGACGGATTTACTTTCTTTGGCCGAGCAGCGGTCTTCGCACACGACGGCGGAGGAGTGTTATGAGCGGGTGGGGTTCGCGTTCCGCAAAGTTACGTATGGTAATTTGACGGTATTTCATGCTTCTGCGAAGGCTGGAGGGCAAGTGTCGACGCCGGAAGTTCATCATAATGAGTATGAGTTGTTCTGGGTATTGCATGGTGTTGTGCGCTTGATCCTGCCTAACGAGCAACATGTATTGAAAAAGGGGCAGGCGATTCAGTTTGATGCGATGCTTGAACATTCGTATGAAGTGCTTGAGGATAGTAAAATGGTAATGACGCACATCAGGAAGGGGAAGCGATATTAATGAAGATTGATTCGAATTTGCAGTTGGGTGATTTACGGGGATTGTTACAGCGGTTCTGGGAGCTGTCGGGCGACAAGATCGAGCGGATTGAGCGGGCGTATGATATTTCGCAGGGTTCGCCTGTTTTCACGGTTGACGGAACCTACACAACGCGCGGTTGGACGGAGTGGACGCAGGGGTTTCAATATGGTTCCTCGGTGTTGCAGTTTGATGCTACGGATGAAGGACGTTTTCTGGAAGCTGCAAAGGCAGGCACCTTGGAGTATATGGCGCCGCATGTGTCCCATACGGGGGTTCATGATCATGGCTTCAACAACACCAGTACCTATGGCGGGCTGTTGCGTCTTATGGAAGAGGGGCGCATTCCCGCGAATGAGTGGGAAGCGCATTTTTATCGTTTGGCGTTGAAAATATCGGGTGCCGTGCAAGCAGGGCGTTGGAGTCCGACAGCGGATGGCAATGGTTTTATCTATTCGTTTAATGGTCCGCATTCCTTGTTTGCAGACACGATTCGTTCGCTGCGGGCGTTGGCGTTGAGCTATCGTTTGGGGCATGTGATGATGGGAGAGAACGATAAGCCGGTTTCGTTGCTTGCTCGTTTAATCATGCATGCGCGCACGACGGCTGATTATGCCGTATTTTATGGCGAAGGTCGCGATGCCTATGACATCCGTGGTCGTGTGGCGCACGAGAGTATTTTTAATCCGAATGATGGCAATTACCGTTGTCCGAATTCGCAGCAGGGGTATGCGCCATTCAGCACATGGACGCGTGGTTTGGCATGGATTATCTGTGGCTATCCAGAGCAGCTAGAATTTCTCGATACGGTTCCGGAAGTTGATCTGGAAGGCTTGGGTGGTGTGGATGCCATCCGTGCTTTCATGTTGAAGGCTGCCGAGGCGACTTGCGATTTCTATATCGAGCATACGGGCACAGACGGCATCCCGTATTGGGATACGGGGGCTCCCGGATTGGCAAAAATGGGCAATATATATGATCGACCTGCAGATCCCTATAATGAATATGAACCGGTTGACAGTAGTGCGGCAGCGATTGCAGCTCAGGGGTTGATTCGCCTCGGAAATTGGCAGGAAAAGCATAATGCAGATAAGGCGGCGCATTATCGTCAGGCTGGGCTTACTGTGATGAAAACGCTTTTGCAGGAACCGTATATGAGCACGAAAGCGGAGCATCAGGGGCTTTTGTTGCATTCAGTGTATCACCGTCCGAATGATTGGGATGCGATTCCGCAGGGGCAGAAGGTGCCGTGCGATGAGTCGAGCATGTGGGGGGATTATCACATGCGTGAGGCGGCGCTATTGGTGCAGCGGATGCTGGATGAAAAACCGTATTACACGTTTTTCAACGGAATAGGGTGAAATGGGTGTCCCTACTTCGTCTCACTTGGTGGGACTTCGAAGGGCAAGCGTGTGTCGGGTGTTGGGGAAAATGAGACAGAAAAATGGATGACAGAAAAAACGGATAGGCTCTGTGTTCAGTTATTGCGAAATGATGTTACTAGGAAAGTGCACAAGTAAGGAGGGAGAGAGATGATTGTAGCGGATTTGGCGAAGATAGAGGGGCGTCGGTATCCGGCGCAGCGTTTGACACAGAATATGGTCGGTGGTGTTTCACCGGTACAGGCGAAGAACTTTGCGATCGGGATGGTGACCTTGGACCCGAATGGAGGTCAGGTGCCGTGGCATAATCAGGAGCAGGAGGAAGTATACATTATTCTGGAGGGAACGGGGGAGATGTGCCTGGGCGAAGAAGTGCAGGAGGTCACGGCAGGTCAGACGGTACAGATTCCGCCGGGCGTATTTCATCAACTCAGTAATAAAGGGGATGCGCCCTTGAAGATGATGTATTGCTATGGTCCGGCTGGTGATGTGGCGCACTGGAAGCAGGAGTTGGCGGGAACCTTGCCGGCAGCAGGAAAAGAAGCACCACCCTTGCCAGCGGGTGCGCAGTATCCGCAATGCACGGATGAACCGGAAGGCGGGCCGGTGATTATTTAATTGGGGAGAATATCCAATAACTAGACTGTGACTTTATATTCAGACCGCAGACGACAGACCACAGACTTTTTTCGGATTACGAGAGCGATTATTCGAGAGCTGGTTTTTAGAACATGAATTGTGGATAAAAAGAGAAGGGACGTAGATTATGGAGACGAGACGGATTGGTATCATCATGAATGGGGTGACGGGCCGGATGGGTACGAATCAGCACCTTGAGCGGTCAATTTCGGCCATCATTCAGCAGGGCGGCATCAAGGTTTCGAATGACCTGGTGCTGATGCCGGATCCTATTCTTACAGGACGCAATGAGAATAAGCTGAAAGCGTTGGCAGAGAAGTATGGTCCGCCAGCAATTGGAAAACCGTATGCCTACACAACGGATGTGCAGGGCGCACTGGATAGCAAGTATGGTGACTACGAAATCTTTTTTGATGCTTCCGGTACGCTACAGCGGGCGCCATTCGTAGAGATGGCGGTTGCTGCCGGAAAAGCCATCTATTGCGAGAAGCCCACGGCTGTAGAAACGAAAGAAGCCGTACGCTTGGCGAAAGTGGTTGAAAAGGCCGGTCTGAAAAATGGTGTGGTGCAGGACAAGCTCTGGTTGCCGGGGTTCCGCAAACTCAAGATGCTGCAGGAGCTTGGTTTCTTTGGAAAAATCCTGTCGGTGCGTGGTGAATTCGGCTACTGGGTCTTTTCGGGCATGGACTATGATCAGCCCGCCCAGCGTCCGAGTTGGAATTACCGCGCCGAAGATGGTGGCGGCATGATGATCGATATGTTCTGCCATTGGCGTTATGTGCTGGATAATGTATTTGGTCCTGTGGAGCGTGTCGTTGCCTATGGCAATACTGATATTGATGAGCGTCGTGACGAGGATGGTAAACCATATGCAGCTACTGCCGATGATTCGGCTTATGCGATTTTCTTGCTGCAGGGTGGCTTGGTGGCGCAATTCAATAGTTCCTGGTGTACGCGTGTGCGCCGCGATGACTTGTTGACGGTACAGGTGGATGGCGAGAAAGGTTCTGCTGTTGCTGGTCTGCGCGAAGTCTGGGTGCAGGGAGCTGCTGAAACACCGAAGCCGGTTTGGAATCCGGATATTGAACAACCGATCAACTTTTATGATGGCTGGCAGAAGGTGCCGAATAATATTGCCTATGAGAATGCTTTTAAAATTCAGTGGGAAGAGTTCTTACGGCATGTGGCGCTCGATGAACCGTGGCGTTATTCCTTGATGGAGGGAGCCAAGGGCGTACAGCTTGCGGAGCTGGGCATGCAGTCGTGGAAAGAATCGAAATGGATGGATGTTCCGGAGTTATCATGAAGAGACACGTAGCGATTGTGACAGGCGGAACCCGCGGTATTGGTCTGGGCGTTGCCCAGGCCCTGGCCCGGGATGGATTTGATTTGACGGTTTGCGGGATGCGTCCGGCCGAAGCCGTGGCTGAAACGATTTCGGAATTGGAAGCGCTGGGGACAGACGTTTTGTATGTTCCATGCAATGTAGCTGATCGCGCGGCGCGTGAGAATCTCTTGCAGCAGGTGCGCGACCGGTTCGGGCGGTTGGATGTATTGGTGAACAATGCAGGGATTGCTCCGCGTGAGCGCAAGGACTTGCTTGAAGCCTCGGAAGAGAGTTTCGAGGAGGTCATGCGAACCAACTTGCAAGGACCCTACTTTTTGACACAGCGTGCGGCACGCTGGATGGTAGAACAAAAGCAGGCTGATGCAGACTGGTGGGGATGCATTATCAATGTGTCTTCGATTTCTGCAACGGTGGCATCGATCAATCGTGGCGAGTATTGTCTCTCCAAAGCGGGGGTGAGCATGGCAACACAGTTGTGGTCGGCGCGGTTGGGAGAATTCGATATTCCGGTCTATGAGGTTCGTCCAGGCGTAACCGCGACGGATATGACGTCGGGGGTGAAAGAGAAGTATGACAAGCTCATTGCCGATGGGCTCTGTGTGCAGCAGCGCTGGGGTGTACCGGATGATACCGGCAAGGCTTGTGCAGCTTTAGCACGCGGGGATTTTCCGTACTCGACCGGACAGGTGATCATGGTAGATGGTGGGTTGACGCTGCCGCGGTTGTGACGGGAATCAGACGATAGAGCGAAGACAGTCGGGGCCAGGCTGGAGCCTGGCGTTCCCAGGTAGTAAGGGCACTTGGATTGCCAGGATGATGCATGATAAAACTTGGGAATCGTGTTCCGAGCAGGGCGTGTGTATTGTGTTGGTACGGATCTTCGATTAAAAGGCGGCATGAAAAGTGCAGAAGCTCGTACAAGAGTTACCACACGTCATGTGTTAAATGTGAAGACCCCGCTTATCCTCCTCTTATCAATCCCGCTTATCGCGTCAGGCTCTACCTATTGAATTGAGATGACCGTGCCAGCAGGAGCAGAAGACCCGACATTGGCATTCAGTACCACATTGTCCACACCTATGCTGTGACGACCATCGTTGCCTGAGGAAAAGAACTCGATCCTGAACACGGTCGGGTCCGTTACGTTTGTGAAAGCACTCAGGTCTAGCTCGTAGGTTTCCCAATCCCCGGCCCCCCCGGACACCACGAACCTCTCGAGTTGATCATCCTCCGGGTCGTCGATTATTCCATCCACAACGCTGGAATAGACTGTAGCATCAAACCCGGCGCCGCCCGAGAAGTTGACCAGGTCGAGCGTCAGGGAGATGAGGTCCAGCCACTCACCGGCATCCGGCGTGACCGTGAATTCAATGTAGTCGTCGTCGAACCGAGTTTGGGTTATCGCTTGATACCGAAATCGCAAGTACGAGCCGGGGTTGCCTTCTTGCGGGCCGACCTGAAAAAGGTTTGATGTGCCGTCTTCGATCCCCGTTTGGTCGTCGCTGAGGAGACCATCACCGATGGTGATGTCGCTCGTGGTCACGCTTGAGGTGTCCTTGGAGGAGTAATTGTCCGGGTCCTCGAAATCATAATTTGCGATGACTGTCGCCTGTGCCGAGCCTGCAATCAGGCCAGAGGCCGTTACAGCTATCAAAAAACGTTTTGTGCTGAATGTCATCATTATTCTCCTTCTATCTTTTCCCTCTGTAACTGAGCTGGACAAAAAAGCACCCACGCCTTTTCTACAAATCCGATTTATATCGAATTCTACAAACAAAAAAGATATGTTGCAATTACATTTTAGTGTTTATTTTATTAAGATCCTGCGCCACCCGAATGGCGCTTATGTAAGGTATTGCCATTCCTGCGAGACCACGGCCCTATAGCCGTCGGACGGCGGGACGCCGCATGGGGGTGGCAGCATGCTCAGTGAGTAAGGAATAATGGTGCAGCAGGTTTCGGGAAAACCTACTGTACCTGGCGCGGTCCGAGTAAAGCAGGTTGTGTCAACCTGCTTCGTGTATTGTATGAAGAGGGCCCTTGGTTTGCCAAGATGAGGCGGGGGGGGCTTGGGTGTGACAATGCAGTATGGCTGCCGCTACTGGGGGTGCCCGACACAACTGAAGGTACGGCTAGTCGGGTTCGTTGTGCGGGCTGTATTCTTCGCCGTCTTCTGCTGCTTGGCGCCGTTGCGTTTCTGACGCATCTGCAGGGTAGACGAAGATTGCGCCTTTATCTTGTGCGGTTAGGAGCACATCCATTTGATCGTCGAGAAGCGTTTTTTCTTCATGCAGGTAGATATGTCTTGGGTCGAGTGGGTGGATGAGTGGTGGGCCATGGCGCATGGTTGCGCGTTGCCTATGGGATGAGAATTGTGCGAATGCCTTGGAAATGGTTTGCATGATTTTCTCTGGCAAAGCGTCTGCAAGCCAGGTTTGCGCGATGTCTTCTGTTGGCAGTTGGCGGTGGTTCCAGAAGCACAAGACTTTGAGGGGGGCGTGTGGCGATCCTGTCAGCCACTCGCCGGGTGTTGCTGGTATGTCAAAACGTCCAAATGGGATCATCGTGGCCTGCCCGTTTTTGCTGCAGGTCCATACCAGAACGAAGACAGGTCGTTCGGTTATTGGCAGGGTTGGGACTGTTGGTGGCAATAAGCGGATTTGTCCGTATGCGACGGTCTGCGGCTCTGGGCGGTGGACAGTATCTGCTGGCGCGCCTGGGTTTACATCTCGCAATTGAACGTCGAGTTCATAGGCATGCAGCCATGCAGCGAGTTGGTCGCGTTCCTGGTTACGCATTGTTTGTTTGTTCGCCATGTTCTTCGCTCTCCTCCAGATACCTGAAGAGTTCGGGATGTGTTTTTTCCAACATTTTTCGAGTATCCGCGCAAATAATATCCAGCAGGTTGGCTGCAATGTGCATACGTGCATATGCGCACTCTTGTGGCAAGGCGGTATTGGTGCCGTTTGCCAGTATGTTTATGGCTTGGCGCCATGCATTACAAAGAGAGCTTTTGCTACAACCTGCAGCAGTCAAGGCTGTGGGGTGATACAGGGCTTTGCCGGAATGATGCACCGTGAGGGCAATTTTCTGCCGCACAGAGAGTGTACCGTCAAGAGCGGGAGACAGTTTGAGTGCCAATGTCCGGTATTCGTTTGCTTCGACTTTTCGTAAGGCATCGTCTGGATCAGGCAGTAGATCGGTAATGGAGAGGGGGGTGATGTTGTCTTCTTCGTGGTGACTTGGAAGCGGTGCATCTAGTGATGTGATCCAAGTAGGTGTGTGTTCTCGCCGCAGGTGCTCGCGCACCACATCGCGCATCACGAGAGTTGCTCCGCCTTGTACGGCGTCAAGCGTTACGGGTAGATTGCTACGTGCAAAAAGCCACTGTTTCCAGGCTTTGGTTGTGCGGTTGCGTCCGAGTGCGAGATAAGATTCGAAGGCGTGCCATGCTTCGGTTGCGGCGGGGGCGGCTAGCGTATGGCGGCATTTTTGCAGATAGTGGTTGAATCGATCGAAGGCAAAGCCTTGCAAGTCGTGTTGGGCTGCGTCTGTGCAGCGCGCCAGCGCGCACTTCTCTCGCCACAATTGCCAATGTTCAAGCAAAGCCATGCAGACGCACACCATCCTTTCGTTTGATGTGCATAAGAATACGCGCAGTCGTGCACATTTTTAAGAAGTATTTTGCCAATTTGAAAAAAGTTTTGGAAATGTTGGCGCCTCGTTTCTTCTTGTGATGGAGGCACCGGGTGGTGGCATCCAGACACGCAAGGGAGAGACAGCACATAAGGAGGGCGAGATGAGTAGTGTAAATCGGGTATTTTTGCTGGGGAATTTGACGCGCGATCCGGATTTGCGGCAGACGCCGAGTGGTATTTCGGTAGCAGATCTTGGTGTAGCCGTGAATGACAAATATCGCAGCAAGGCGGGCGAGCTCGTGGAAACGACCTGTTTCGTGGATGTAGTGGCCTGGGGGCGTCAGGCCGAGACGTGTGCGCAGTTCTTATCGAAGGGCACCCCGGTCATGGTGGAAGGGCGTTTGCAGCTTGATAAGTGGGAAACGGAGAAGGGCGACAAGCGCAGCCGGATCCGCGTGAAGGCTGATCGCGTGCAATTTCTCGGACGTCTGCGTACGCAGGGTGTTGCCGGGGAGGGTCCAACAGGAGTCGCCGTTCAGGAAGATGAGGAAGGTATACCGTTTTAAGTTGATGATTTGCTATTTGTCCCCGCCGCCATACAACCGGCGGGGCGTACAATGCCGTTGATCGGGTCCGCTTTCATGGTTTGCCCTTGCCTCATGGAGGGTAATGGTCAAAACTATGGCTATGATCTGGAAAGCACCACCTAGTTGGGAAATCTGCAGGGTTCGGTCGGGGGTAAGGGCTGTGCATGCGCCTTCGTTTCCTCGTGGGGCGCTTGAGCATATTGTGCGTATTTCTGACTGGGACGGAAAACAGGGTGGGGACGGTGAATGGGAACATGAACTGGTAAAGGACAGCAAGAGTTCGGTTTATCGGGTTTCGGACGGGAGAAGGACGTACTACGCCAAGCATTATACGAATCATGCTATTGGCGAAGTGGTGAAAGCGATCTTACGTCCGCCGATTCGGTCGGTGGCAGTAGCTGCGGCACTGCAAAAGGATCATATTCCTGTTCCTGCTCCGGTGGCCGCTTTAACGATCAGGCGTGGATTGGCGGAAATAGAGCGGGTTTTTGTATGTTGTGAAGAACCTGGGAAGTTGTTGCGCTGTGCCATGGCTGATGGCGACTTGGGGCGCAAGCGTCGCGCACGAGTGGCAAAAGCAATGGGTCTGATATGGGGTAAAATGTTGTCGTGTGGGTATTTGCATATGGATCCCATCACTGGGAATTTTATCTATAATCCTGATGTTGCGTGCAATCCCATTACGTTGATTGATCTGGATAATATTTACCGAGTATCCCCATGGATTTTGAGGAGTCATCTACCGTTTGCACGAAAACGTCTGGCAAAATTTGTGTACCGCCTTTCCCGGCAATTAGTGGAGCAGGGGGAACCGCCGATTCGGCTGGATGAATTTCGTTTTTTCAGGCGGGCATATATAGCTGCTGGCGGGCCGGAAATTCCGAATGCGAGGCAATGGTGGCAAGATGTTTCGCGTATGGTGCAAAAGCGGTGGTATCGCCGCTTTGGACAGCCTTATCCACAATTGCCGCATTGATTTATGGCTGGTTGCCGCGATGTTTCCGTGATTGGTATAAATGGGATGCGTGTTGGTGCGAGAACAGGGCAGACAGAAATACGCTTACAAGATCATATTCCATGACCATATGTTGAATGCGGAGAATGTTACGATTCGGTGGGTCAGTGTGACTTAGGTTTCACCGTCATTCGTAACCATTCGAGGAGTTTTTCACGGTTGGTGACGGTGCCTTCGAGTTGTTGGTCGTATGCTTGTTTGAGGATTTTGCCGAAGCGGGGACCGGGTTTGAGACCCATTTGGATCAGGTCTTCCCCCCGAATCCAAGGTTCTGGTAGGACGGGCTCCTGGTCGAATGCATGCATTTGCTCTTGTAGGAATTCGTAATTATCGAGCTTACCGTGACAAGCACGGCAATCCAGGCGATGTAACTCGAACTCGGTTGGAAAGTAGGGATTTCCGACCATTCGACGTAGCGTGGATTTGCGCATCTTTTTGACTTCCATAAAGCGCATGTGGCGTTTCACACAGGAGCAGACTTCCTCGATGATGGCGTTAGGCATGCGCAGACGCCGCAGGATGTGTTCTGCCATTAGAGTGCCTTTTTCGGCATGGCCATGAAAGCGGATGCGGTCACCATCGTAGGTTGCTGTAGCTGGTTTGGCGATATCGTGCAGAAGCACGGCATAGGCCAGTGCAGGGGAGCGTTGATCCATATCATCGAGCATCATGAGCGTGTGGGTAAGGACATCGCCTTCGGGGTGAAATTCGGGGGGCTGGGGTTGGTGTTGGAGGGCCGACACTTCGGGTAAGAAGGTTTTGAGGAGGCCTAGTTTTTCGAGGGTCCATACGGCTTGCCCCGGTTTTTGTGATTCGATGAGGATCCGCGTGAACTCATCTCGTATTCTTTCCGGACTGATGTTTTTCAGGGAAGCAGCCTGCGCTTGTATGGCAGCAGCAGTTTCCGTTTCTATGGAGAAATCGAGTCGATGGGCAAAGCGTACGGCGCGCAACATGCGTAGATGATCTTCCTGAAAGCGCAAAGTGGGGTTTCCAACAGCTCGAATGTGATTGGCGTTCAGGTCTTTCTGGCCACCTACGAAGTCATACAGCGTTTCGGTTATGGGGTCCCAGAACATGGCATTGATGGTAAAGTCGCGGCGTTGGGCATCTTCTTCCGCGGAGGTAAACACAACTGCATCTGGATGACGTCCATCCGAGTAGCCCTGATCTTTGCGGAAGGTTGCTATTTCGAAAGGGAATGTGTCCACCGTGGCGATGACGACACCGAAGCTTTTCCCGACGGCATTGGAACCCGGAAACATTTCCAATACTTGATCTGGTGTTGCGGCGGTGGCGATGTCGTAGTCGAAGGGCGTTTTGTGGAGGAGTTGATCGCGCACACATCCGCCAGCCCAGTAGGTTTCATAGCCTTTCTTTTGCAGGCATTTCACGGTTCTGGTTGCAGCTTGGCGCAATTGCGCTGCCGTTTTGGGGTCAAGCGGGGGACTGGGTGACCACATGATGGAGAATCGCTTTCATAATGGGCATGGCGTCGCTTGTGGCGGCTAGGACTTCCTCGTGACCAAGTGGGGCATCGGTGACGCCAGCGGCATGGTTTGTAATACAGGAGAGAGCGCCTACTTGCATACCGGCGGCATTGGCCAATAATGCTTCGGGGACGGTTGACATACCGACGGCGTCGGCGCCCATCATGCGAAACATGCGAATTTCTGCCGGGGTTTCATAGCTCGGACCGGATGTTGCGAGATAAACACCTTCGTGCAGGGGCTGTCCGATGGCTTTGGCAGCATCACGCAGGTCTTGTTGGAGTTTGCTGCAATAGACCGTGCTTTGATCAGGAAAGCGTGTTCCCCAGACGGGATTATGCGCACCGACCAAGGGGTTGTGCCCCATCCAGTTGATGTGGTCTGTGATCAGCATTAAGTCGCCTGGGGCAAGCTGTGGGTTGATGCCCCCGGCTGCATTGGTAAGGAAAACTTTTGTGGCGCCGAGGGCTTTGGCAATATATACGGGCAAGGCAACAGGTGTCCAGCCGAGGCCTTCGTACCAGTGGCGTCGGCCTTGAAAAATCAGGGATTGTCCGGTTCCACTTTCCACAAGCAGGAGGCGCCCTTTATGACCCACGACACCGGGTGCCCCCATGGCGGGGATTTCTGCGTAAGAGAGTTCTGCGCGTATTTCGAATGCATCTGCGATATCGCTCCAGCCTGACCCCAGGATCATGACTTGATCAATGGTTTCGATTGCGAGTTGGCGTTGCACTGTCTGCCATGATTGATCCAGAATGGTTTTGTCCATGCCTATGCCCTTTCGTTCTGTGCATCCATTTTACTTATGATCGGATGATAGACAAAAACCGGTCATGTAGTAAAGCGGCACATGTAGCGGCATCTGATCTGTTCAAGTCCAGCGCGATGGTGTTTGTGTCGGGCGTATCCGGCTCGCCATTGCACCGTACGGTATAGAAAGAATCCGGTGAAAAGCGCTGTTTAATGGTTGCTTTTGGCATGTATTGATCAAACACGCAGATGACGATCCAGCCTTGATCGAAACAGAGGCGGGCTAGGTGCAAGTGTCTGCGCATGCGTTCTTCCTGATCAAATGGTGTGTCGCGCAAATCTGCGTTCAAACCTTGGCGGGTATTATCATCCGTTAACCGGGTGACTTGCAGGTTTGCATCGAAGAGTTGTTTTTCGAGTAAAGCCGCGATTTGGTGTTTTTGTGTGGAGTCTTCCCCTTGGATCCAGATGCAGAGGGGCTTGTGCTTTTGGCGCTCGATCCGGTCTTGTTGTGC
This sequence comes from PVC group bacterium, assembly GCA_003567005.1. Classification (GTDB taxonomy): domain Bacteria; phylum Verrucomicrobiota; class Kiritimatiellia; order UBA8416; family UBA8416; genus T3Sed10-140. Next base: position 2,639 of record PXBF01000067.1, on the reverse strand, counting down.
GACCAAACCAGGCGTCCACAGTACTTCTGTAGGATCTGGCAATGATGCTTGTTGGGCTTTGTGGCGTTTGAGTTCCGAAATGGTGGAACGGGAAGAGTGGCGGATCATGCCTGCGCCCACGGTGCGAAAATCGTGGGCATCTATGAGGGCAAAGCCTCCCGTGGCACGGTTGCGATCATAGGGGTCGAAAAAGAGTGGTTGTGCTGTGGTGACGCGCAAGCGTGCAATTTCGTTCAGTTTTAGTGATTGTGCCTGGCTTCTGTGTAGTGTGTTGACATCGAGTTGATACAGAATTTCGTCAATGACGGCTTTCGTGGTACGTGTTGTATGGCGAAGCAGGATCTCCTTGCCGGGGATCAGTTCCTGGCGTTCATCCATCCAGCAGACGGTAGCCTCCCATTCACTTTCCACTTCGGGGATATTGTGTCTTCGTACAATCATGTCGCCCCGGCTGATATCGATTTCATCTTCTAGGGTGATGACAATGGCTTCGCCTTCGCGTGCTTCGTTTGGGGTATCTTTATGGCGTACGATGCTTGCGACCTTGGAAAGTTGCATGCTGGGTAATGCAATGATCTCTTCGCCAGCCCGGATGGTACCTGAGGAGACCATGCCGGCAAACCCACGAAAGTCCTGATTCGGGCGGATGACGTATTGCACAGGGAAACGGAAGTCGACAAGGTTGCGGTCGGCCGTAATGGTTACATCTTCGAGAAATTGTAACAAGGGGGCACCTTGATACCATGGGGTTTTTTCGCTTCGGTTGACGACGTTATCTCCCATTAAGGCTGATACAGGAATAAACGTAATATCGTGAATATTCAATTTGCTGGCGAACTGCCGGTATTCGTCGGATATTTCCTCGAAGCGTTCGCGGCTATAGTCGACGAGATCCATTTTATTGATGCAGACGACTACGTGCGGGATTGCCAGTAAGCTGGCAATGATGCCGTGGCGCCGGCTTTGTGGGAGCACGCCATGTCTGGCATCAATCAGAATGATGGCTAGATCGGCGTTGGACGCTCCTGTTACCATGTTACGCGTGTATTGTTCGTGTCCGGGGGTATCTGCGATGATAAATTTACGCCGTGCGGTAGAAAAGTATCGATAGGCGACATCAATCGTGATGCCTTGTTCGCGCTCGGCGCGGAGCCCATCCGTCAGTAGTGCCAAGTTTACGTTTTCTTCCCCGCGAAGTTGGCTGGAGTGTTCCAGTTGATCCATTTGATCTTGAAAGATCTGTTTGGAGTCGAAGAGCATGCGCCCGATGAGGGTGCTTTTTCCGTCATCGACACTTCCGGCGGTTGTGAAACGCAACAAGTCGCGTTCTTTAACAATGGTTTGTGTTTGGGGAGATGTCTCGCGGTGCATACGTGCGGCTCTCTTTCGGAACGATTAAAAATATCCTTGTTTCTTGCGGTCTTCCATGGCGGCTTCGCTGCGTTTGTCATCGGCTCTACCGCCGCGTTCGGTGACACGGGTGGCGGCAATTTCGTTGACAATGTCGCTGATCGTGTCGGCCTGACTTTCGGTTGCGCCCGTGCAAGTCATGTCACCAATCGTACGAAACCGTACGCGTGTGGTTTCTACGGTTTCGTCTTCTAGGGGTTGATTATAGGGGCCGACAGCCAGAATGACGCCTTGGCGGCGGACAATTTCACGCGTGTGGGTAAAGTAGAGAGACGGTAGGGGGATGTTTTCGCGCTCGATGTATTGCCAAACATCGAGTTCGGTCCAGTTGCTGATGGGAAAGGCGCGTATGTGTTCTCCGGGCCGATGCAAGCCATTGTACAGATTCCAAAGTTCGGGACGTTGGTTTTTGGGATCCCATTGTCCGAAGCGGTCCCTGAAACTGAAAAAACGTTCTTTGGCGCGTGCTTTTTCTTCGTCGCGGCGTGCGCCACCCAAGGCACAATTGAATTGGAATTCATTGATGGCATCCAGCAATGTGACGGTTTGCAGGGCATTTCGGCTGGGGTTCGGGCCCTCTTCTTCTTTTACGCGGCCCTTGCGAATAGAGTCTTCTACCGTACGCACGATGAGGTTGGCTTGGATTTGTTGGGTGTACGTATCACGATAAGTGAGGGTTTCCTCGAAATTGTGTCCGGTATCGATATGCATCAGGGGGAATGGGATTTTGCCTGGATGAAAGGCTTTTACTGCCAGATGGCTCATAATAATGGAATCTTTTCCACCGGAAAAGAGCATCACGGGTCGCTCGAATTGGGCTGCGACTTCGCGCAATACGTATATGGCTTCAGCCTCTAATATGTCCAGGGTGTTGCGACGAAATCCGCTCATGCGTGAAACTTTCCTTCTGTTGATCCTCTTCTTGCCTAAAAAGGGAAATGAATAAACCGCCGTTTTTCTACTTTATGCCAACTGCGGAGGCAATCATAAAGTTATGCGGGTGTCGAGCCTCGGGTGTCGTGTGACGTGTGTCGGGGAGCGGAGATTCTTTTAGACAGAAAAATTGGGACAGAAAAAACGGGTAGGCTTTTGGGGAGGGGGATTGGGATGGTGTCAGGCCGTTGAAAACTCGGGTTTCGCTTTGCTTCACCCGCCTTTTCAAGGCCGGACACCGTGGCGTTGGGTTGGGAGGGAGGTGTCTGGACCGGAAAAGCCGCGATAGCGGGTTT
>PXBF01000106.1 GCA_003567005.1 PVC group bacterium | reverse complement strand
TGGGAGAACCATTGTCGGTTACCCCGCAAATTATCATGAGGACTCTCCCGCTCGCGTCGGAAGGAATCCTCACGATGGCGGTCGGTGATCTTACACTATGATTGACTCTGGGGCGTAAAGTAGGAGGGTTAGTCCAAATGTGATGCGTCATATAAACTGGCGTGTCTTTATAATGGGGTCGGCGCTCTGGTACGTTTTGATACCAGTTGAAAGACAGTGTGTCTCCATCCGGGTCTGTTGATTCTGAAGCGTCCAAAGTTATATCTTCGTTGATGCCGACCTCAATTTCCATGATCGCCGTTGAGCTACAGCCGTTGACAACAACTTTAGGTGGGCGATTGCCTACGCCGTCTCTAACCCATTTCATGCGGGCGGCAAAATCGTTCTGAAACTGTCGGCGGTATTTGACTATGTTTTTTACACCGTTCCATTCCCTACCCTGGAATAAGCCGAGCAGCTGCCGGTCGGGATTATAGATGGTGTTGAACGGATCGGAACCAATTTCAGCGCTTGCGTGATACCTATTTGTATGTATCGCGCTAACATGTCCGACGTATTCAAATCGGCCGCCCCACCCTCCCAATTCCGGCCGCTCGGGGACATTCAAGCCGTTATCAATAAGGCGAAGAAATGTTGGAGTATCGCCTTCCTTAACACCACGATGGTTCTTGTGTCCAAACTGATCAGGATATATTGCTCCAAGACTACCATGCCCTCTGATATTCGATTCAACCCATGTCAGATCTATTAGAGATTGATCACCATCCATCCAAAGACCCCTAAACGACCAATCCTCGACCCAAAACAAATCGGGGTAAGTCGCTATCAACCACCTAGTGCCATAATCCTGCATTTCAATAGTATGAACACGGATTTTATTCTTTATGGTGTCCGTCGATTCGCCACGTTGGTCCAAATGGTACAAGGCTGCAGCGAGTGGTCTCAATCCACCCCATGCCTGAAACCAAATGGGGCGGTTATCGTCTTTCTTCAAAACTTCAATAACATGCCTTGAAGCTTCTGTTTCAAAAATGTGGCTACCTTGAGCATGTTTATTGGTTATATCAGCATGATAATCTGATTTAACTACATCAGCGAGGGTGGAGGCATCAGGAAAGTTGGGCGAAAGTTGACGCAGGTTGGGGAGATCATTTCCGTAAGCGGCAATAATACTTTGTGCACGATGGGGCCTGACAAATCCCGGACCCGAGCCCGTCCCTCCCACCCTTACGACTGCAATCCCCTCTATGTCGAACATTTCGGCATAGACCAGCAATCTGACCAAAGACTGCTCGTCATCTTCGTCGCCGCCAACATCGGTGATTACATAGATACGGGGCTTATGGTCGGCTTCTTCCGCACCGGCATACGGCGCAAGTGCGAGCCCCAGGGCGAATACCAGTATCAACATTATCATTTGCGGATGAGCAGCAAGTATTCTCTTAATCATTTCATCTACGAAATTCTCTGCTTTATTCATTACTTCTTTCCTCGTTGTATAATTTTAAGGCTCTTCCGTTTCTAAGTGCAAACACCGGGAAAAACGGCAAGTGCCACGGTCTTGTTCCGAACGACTTCTGCGTAGGCACGGCACATCATATACAATGACCATGTCCACCAGTCCCTCGCGCGGCCACGCCACCGCATCGAGCCCCACGCCGTGGGCAAACTCCGGCCTGGGCGGCACCCGCACCGCCAACTGCACGGGGTGACCGAGCCGCGCCGCAGTCGCTTGCGTCTTTCGGCGCACAGCGCGCATGAAGTCCGTCATTATCTCACGGCCATTGTCGATTTCATCGTTGTTGAAGTGTGGAGTCGACCGCATCCAAACCAGCTCCAGACCGTCCACGTCGTAACGCTGCAATACTTCGGCGACCAGACGCCGGTGCCCTGATACTGATCCACCATCTGCCGCAGCGCGGCGAGGACCATCTCGCGGTTGGCGCCCTTGCCGAGCGGCTTTTCGAGTTGCAGATAATTGACAATCGCATCGGTCGCGTAGTTTACAATGACCACCGGGGGGCGTCCCGCTGGCTCCGCGGACACGGCCTGCGCCGCGCCCGCTCCATACGCCATCAACACCGCCCCTACCAGAAGGCCGCACAATACCAGACTCGTTCTCATCATCTGCGCTCCTTACGTTTTCGTTCTTCTCTCAGGGATTGTCGTATTTATTCTTGTCTCACTCCATCGCGCACATGGGTTGTTCTGCACGTCTTGCTCTCCTATTTTTCGGCGTGGTTGAGTTCCAGGTCGTGCTCGCCCAACTCGCGGAAGTCGTCCAATGCCTGGGAGGCCAGGCGCGCGCTGTCGGCGTGCAGGACATTGGGGACTGGTCCCCCGGGCCTGCTATAAGTAAACGCGTTACCGAGCAGATGGCGTCTTACGTTGGGGGCACCTTCGATCACCGGCGGTACGCTGCCAGGAGCCCCTCCCTTCTGCTGGAACGCATTCGCCATCAGCAGGACTTCGAGGGGCGCCTCGCCGGTGCATACGATCTTGAATGCCTTTTTTTCCCCTCGATCGAAATTTTCGGTTGGGTTAAAGTACTGACTCATGACGCCGAACAATCGGCCGCGGTAGTTATCCACGGTGATGTATTCTTCATACGGGATACCTTTATATCTTTTGTTATCATTCCCACACATCTTCGAATAGCTGATGGTCACGCGCCCCTCGGGCAAATTTGAAGAACCCACGATATGAGCAAATGGCCCAGATCTGCGCTCATCCAACCCCATGTTTTCGGCGTAGCCATCGCCGATCACCATGCTTTGATTATCCTCGACCCGCAAGCGTGTATGAAATTTATGGGCGCCAATGAAGCCAGATCGGTCGCTCTGCTTGCCCTTGAGCCGAATTGTATCATAGCTGTGAGAGCCTACGCGATTTAGGAGTATACGCGCGTTGGAACAGTTGTCGAAAGACATGCTACCACTGATGCCATCAGCTATGAGCACCGATCCCTTTGACAGTCCCATGGCCTCAAATGCACTTTTGTCTGTAAAGGTATCAGGTCTTGGATTATTCATTCCTCCTCTTAAATTCAAGTGATCATAGTATATGCGGGAAGGTTGCGAAACGGCGCTCACCTGACGTATAGCTTCTTCGCCTGACCTCGCCCATACTGCCATGTGTTCCATCGTCACGTTCTGCGGATTCGAGACCAGAAAAATAGGTTCGGTTCCCCGTAAGTGAAACCTTGTCGACTCCCTGCCTGATCCACCTATATAATAGTTCCCGCCGCTGATGTGGATGGTCTGGGAAACATTATAGTTGCCGCGCGGAAAGTACGCGATGGCTCCGCGGCCGTATTGGCGTGCGGCATCGATGGTCCTCTGTATGTCGCCGCCAAAATCCCGCCTCGCGTCAAAAACCCGCCCAGGAATGGTGGCTTCACTCTTGAAGAAGCTTTGCCGCGCCGTAGTAACCGAACCCCCACGCTGGCCCTTGGGGATCTCTACCACGTTCTCCGTCGCGCCGCCAAAGAGCGCGGGCGTGCTCGTTTTGTTGTTGGAATGTACGGCCACCGCGGGCGCGTTCAGGCGGATGGGGGGATTCGCCGACGGGGCATTGGTGAAGACGCAGTCGAATATGAGAAAGGGCTGACCACCGCTGATGATGGCGCCGTCTGGATTCGTCCAGCCCGACACGTGGCAATCTTGCACGGTCATTTCATGCCCACTGATACGCAGGAATGTGTGCGATCCCAGGGACGTGCAGCGACGCACCGAGCAGCCGTGGAGGGCGCCGGGATTCGCGATGTCGGCTTCCTTGCTGCGTTGGAAGTGGCAGTTGCGGGCGTAGAAGTTCCCGCGCCGACACCAGATCCCGAAACCGTTGTCATGAAATTCGCATCCGTTGATGGTGATGAGGAAGTCGTTGTAATGCCAGATCGCCAGGCCCTTGCCACAGTTTACGAACAGGCAGTTGCGCCATTCGGAATCTTCCAGATAATCCGTTCCACCAGTACCGGGCCTGGGACCTTCGGTGACGCCCGAGCCTTGCTCTGTACAATTCATGAAGGCTTGATGCTCATGCAAGACATGGGTTTCGTTGCCGCCGTCGTGCATGAATCCCCGCGCCGCCTTGCCTTGGCCGTCCCAGACGACCCCGATGTAGGTGGAATTGCCAAAACCGCGAACGAGGAACATAGTCCCGCCTTCGGGACCATCCCACACGACCCGGGTGCTGCGTCCATGGCCGCGGATATGCAAAGAGGCCGGTTCAGGACTCCGCCAGTCCCCAATGCGGACGGGATTGATCGTCTTCGTGATCCGGTAGGTACCAGGAGGCAAATAAACGGTGCTGTATCTACCTTCACGGTCCGCGCAAACCCTGTCAAAGGCCGCCTGAAGCGCCGCGGTGTCGTCCGTCACGCCGTCCCCGACCGCCGCCGGGGTCACGTCCGTCTTCACATTAAGCCAGTCCGAACGCTGCTCCCAGTTCAACTCAGGGAGTTGAGGATAGTTCGGCTCGGCCGCCTCTGACGCCACGCCGGCCAGCAGCAGTCCCGCCGCGAGCAATCCGGTTGTCATTCCCTTGAGCATCGTGTTCTTTATGATTCCTGCCTTTGCCATGGTTTGTTCCTTTCTTCTTGCGTCGTATTTGAATCTCATCGTTGTCTCCTTATTATTGAATTGGAATTTCCTTTATGGGTGTCCGCTGCTCTGGCTGCGCTAGTCCTCACTGATCGTGACTCCCGACTGGGGATGGTTCAGCGCCAGGTCGTGCTCGCCCAACTCGCGGAAGTGGTCCAATGCCTGGGCGGCCAGGCGAAGGCTGTTGGTGTGCATGACGTTGGGGACGGACCCGACGGGATTGCTATAGGTAAACCAGTTGCCGAGCAGGTGGCGTCTGACGTTGGGGCCACCTTCGATCACTGGCGGTACGCTGCCGGGAGCCTTCCCCCCCTGCTGGTACTCGTTCGCCATCAAGAGGACATCTAGGGGCGCCTCGCCGGTGCATACGATCTTGAATGCCTTCTTTCCCGGATCGTATCTTTCATTTGGGTTATAATACTCACTAACGATGCCCGACAGTTGGCCGCGGTAGTTGTCCACGGTGTAGTATGTTTCGTACGGCGCATCCGCAATGCGAGTTGCCCCACACTGCCTCGGTGGGCTCAAGGTCACACGACCCGCAGGCAGTGCGTGCGAGCCTTTGAGATGGACGAAAGGACCCTGCCTGATATCGCTAAAACCTACCTGTTCTACGTAATTATCACTACTTACGACGCTCTGGTTGTCCTCGACCCGGAGCCTCGTTTGGCCGGTTAACACGCCAAAAAAGCCCTCGCGGTCGCTTTGCGTACCCCTCACTCGTTTCACGCCATAACTATGGGCGCCGATGTGGTTGAGCAGCACGCGTGCGCTGGAACAGTTGTCGAAGGATATTCCTTGGGTTGCATAACGGAGCAAGTCGGCGGTCAGCACGGAACCCCTTGACAGGCCCATTGCCTCAAAGGCCGCGGGACCCGTGAAGGTTTCAGGATTGTCCGCACGAGAACCGCCATTTATGTCCACGTGCTGATAGTGCATGCGGGAGGGTTGCTGGACGGTACTCACCTGACGGATCGTGACGCGTGAATCCGATGTGCGTATCATCAGGTATTCCATCGTCACGTTCTGCGGGTCCGAGACGAGGATGGCGGGATTGACGTTGGGGTCTCTAACAGCAAACGACGTGCGATGTATACCCGCGCCGCCTACATAGTAGTTCCCGCCAGTAATGTTGATGGTCTGGCGGATATTGTAGCCGCCGCGCGGAAAGTACGCGATGGCTCCGCGGCCGTGCTCGCGCGCGGCATCGATGGTCTTCTGCACGTCGCCGCCAAAATCCCGCTTCGCATCGAACACCTTGGTGGGAATGGCCACTTCGCTTCTGAAGAAACGCTGCTGCGCGGAGCTGAGCGAACCCCCGCGCTGGCCCTTGGGGATCTCGACCACGTGCTCCGTCGAGCCGCCGAAGAGCGCGGACGTGCTCGTGCGGTTGTTGGAATGCACGACCGACTTGGGACTGTTCAGGCGGATGGGGGGATTCGCCGACGGGGCATTGGTGAAGACGCAGTCGAATATGAGCATGGGCCGGCCACCGGAGATGATGGCACCGTCTGGATTTGTCCAACCGGACACGTGGCAGTCCTGTACGGTAATTGCCATACCTCCACTGTCATGCAGGAAGGCGCGGGATCCCACGGACGTGCAACGACGCACCGAGCAACCGTGCATGGCGCCGGGGTTCGCGATGTCGTATTCTTTGCTGCGCGCAAAGTGGCTGTTGCGAACGTAGAAGTTACCCCGACGACTATAGATTCCAAAGCCGTTGTCATGGAACTCGCAGCCGTCGATGGTGTTGTTATAGTCGTTGTAGTTCCAGAGTTGCAGACCCCTGCCGTTGTTGATGAACAGGCAGTTGCGCCAGTCGTAGCTATCCACGTAGTGTCTCGAACCGTCGGTTACTCCGCAACCGAACAGAGTGCAGTTCATGAACGCGGAGTGCTTATGCAGCACATTGCTCACAGGAGTACCACTAGTGAAAAAACTGAAACCCTCGGCCGCTATCCCTCGGCCGTCCCAGACGATCCCTATGTAGGTGGACTCGTGCGCACCATCGCTACGAAACATACGACCGCCCTCTAGACCATCCCACACGATTCGGGTATGTCGTCCATGGCCGCGGGCGTGAATCTGGGTTTGCCAGCGTTCAGCCTTAGGGGGCACGGGATAGATCTCGCGCGTAATGCGATACGTACCAGACGGCAAGTACACGGTGCTATACGCACCGTCCGGCCGGCGCACCTCGTCAAAGGCCGCCTGCAGCGCCGCAGTATCATCCGCCACGCCATCCCCGACCGCCGCCGGCCCGATACCCTCCATGCCCGTCTTGACATTGAGCCAGTCCGAACGCTGCTCCCAGTTCAGCTCGGGAAGCTCCGGGATGTTCGCGCCGGCCACGGCCCCCGGCGCGACCGCTCCATACGCCATAGACACCGCTCCGGCCAAAAGGCCACAGAATACAAGAATCATTCTCATGATCATCGTTCCTTTCGTTGCCCTTGTTCTGTCACTTCCTCTCGGTGCGTGTACAAAGCTTCGGCCTTGACCTCGGCATAGGAATCCAGCCGGACGCCGCTATATGGCCGTCAACAAAGCTCGACGCGTACCTTGGCATTGTTTTCCAAATGGCCCCTTCGGGGCAAATAGTCACTGATCCCTAACGCAACGGACAGAGAACCCGTACCACTTACCGAAGTTGTCGCGGTACACATTCCCGCTGTTGCTGCTCATGCTCCTGCTCCAAGCGTTCGAGTCATCGTACTCAGTACTACTCCACCAGTCGCCGTAGTTGCCCAAATTGAGGAAGCTAAGTACAATTCATCGCGAAAAAGGCAGCAGCGCCAGCGCTTGCCTTAAATGACTTAATGCAAAACTCTCTTCTCGATTGATGCTCGTTCATTTTTTGTCTTTTTTGTAGAGATTCGAAAACACTGAAAATCGGTAAAACCGCATATCCTGCTATTTTGTAGCCGGTACCGTTGTCGGAGATTCTGTCATGGGATCGCTCCTTTTCATAGCGCGCTGAAGTGAAGCTTCAGACGGAAATCTCGTACCCCTCCCGCTGCGGTCGGCTGAGAAGGGCGTTGGCCTCGTCGTCCCCGACGATCTGCTCGGTCTTCGGGTCCCAGGTGATCTTCTCGCGGCCCAGCCGGATGGCAATGTTGGCCAGGTGGCATGTCGACAAGCCGCGGTGATTGGTGTAGACGTCGGATACCGGCGTCGACCGGTCCTTCAGGCATGCGACGAAGTTGGCCATGTGGCTGGTCCAGGGGTTCGGTGCCTCGAACAACGGTTTGCCG
>PXBF01000043.1 GCA_003567005.1 PVC group bacterium | reverse complement strand
CGGGCCCGCGACTTGCGTGGCGACCTCCATGTGTTTCTACACACTGTCGCCCGCCACACTGCGCCGCGAACCCGCTATGACGCACGCTTCACACTCTCGCTACGAAGTTTGTGAGATATGCAGGCTAAATGGCCGTTCACACACACCCTTTCCGCTCAAATTTCGATTTTGCTTGAAACTGAACGAACGTACAGTTACGGTTTCAACATGCCCAAGCAACTCAATCTACACGAAAAGATTCGCCAGTTACGGACCTTCTATCAAACCGAAGGGCGCCCGCCCTCCTTTGCCGAAATGGCAAACCTCTTTGGCTATGCCTCCAAAAATGCCGTGTATGGTCCCGTTCGGCAACTCGTAGCCCGCGGGTACCTACGCCGCACGGCACAAGGACGACTTGCCTTCACAAGCAAAATCACAGCCCGCATCCCCGCCCTCGGATCGATCCAAGCTGGTTTTCCCTCGCCCGCCGAGGAAGAATTGCTCGACACCATCAGTCTCGATGAATTTCTCGTCAAGCGCCCCGATGCCACCTACATTCTCACCGTATCGGGAGACTCCATGGAAGACGCCGGTATTCAGCCCGGCGATATGGTGTTGGTCGAGAAAGGCGGCACACCGCGCCAGAACGATATTGTCATTGCACAAATCGATGGGGAATGGACCATGAAATACTACGGCAAGGATCGCCACGGCGCATACCTCGACCCCGCAAATGCGCGCTACAGCCGCATCCGTCCTACCCGCTCCCTGCAAATTGGAGGAATTGTCCGTGCCGTCATCCGCAAATACACATAGCCCCATTACCCTGCGCAGCTTCCCCCGCGCCATTCTACATATCGACGGCGATGCATTCTTCACTTCCGTCGAACAAGCACTGCATCCCGCCCTGCGCGGCAAACCCGTCGTAACCGGCAAGGAGCGTGGCATCATCGCCTGTGCATCCTACGAAGCCAAAGCCCTCGGCATCAAGCGCGGCATCAGTCTCTGGGACGCCCGCAAAATCTGTCCGGACCTTGTTGTTGTGCCTAGTGACTACGAAACCTACAGCCTCATGTCCAAGCGCATGTTTGCCATCATGCGGCGTTTCACCCCCGAAGTAGAGGAATACTCCATCGATGAAGGCTTTGCCGACATCACCGGCATGCGAAGTTACTTCCGTAAATCCTACCCACAAATTGCCTGTGATCTCCAACAAACCATCCAACGCGAGTTAGACCTTACGGTTTCCATCGGCCTCAGCCTCACCAAAAGTCTCGCCAAAATCGCTTCCGACTACCGCAAGCCCCAGGGCCTCACTGCCGTGCCCGGCCATCGCATCCACGAATTTCTTCCGCGTATCCCAACCGCGGACATCTGGGGACTCGGCCGCAACCGTGTAGCCTTACTCGCAAAATTCGGAATACATACAGCCTGGGACTATATCAGCCGGCCTGAGCCTTGGATCCGCAAACAGCTCCACAAACCCGGTGTCGAAATCTGGCAGGAGCTACGCGGAACCCCGGTTATGCCATTAAACCAGGATCCTCAACGCCCCGAAACCACCATCAGCAAAACCAAGACCTTCTCCGCGCCATCCGATGACCCCGACTTTGTCTACGCCAAGCTCCTGCGCAACCTGGAATCAGCCTGCATCAAATTACGCCGCCACCACCTGCGCGCACAAGAAGTCTATATTTCCCTCCGCACCAAGGATTATCACGAAAGATCCACCGGCGGACGCCTCAACCGCACCTTCCAAGATGTGCACGACGTCACCCCCGTCATCCGTGTACTCTTTCAGCAGCTCTATCAGCCCGGCACAACCTACCGCACAACGGGCATCATCCTCACGCGACTTTCCGATGACCACCAATATCAATACAGCCTTTTTGAAAATCCCCTGCATGTCGAACGCATGCGCGCACTTGGCAAAACCACAGACCTCATCCAGACAAGGTATGGCAAACATACCATTCATCTCGGCACCGGATGCTATATCAATACGGCCCCTGCACATGAGCGCGACACGCCCGTCTGGCGCAAACAGCACCGCCTACCTGGCGAAACCACCCGCAAACACATCCGCCTACCCCTACTCAACCTCACTGTCTGAACAACACCATTGAAAAAAACGGGACCGGGACCGTACTGCTGACACTTTGTATTATTGCCAGGATACCGATGGTCACCTACGGCAATTCAACCTTCAATCGGTAAAACGGCCCTCGGGGCGGTTCATTGTCATCGGTAAACGAATCCGCGCCACCCGCGCCTTGGCGCGGCCCGGCGCCGGGCACAGGCTGCCAGACGCCGTCGACAAGATTGCTGCGCCCCAAAAGGGTGTAGATCCGCTCCGCCGAACTCTCGAACCCAATCGTTGGCGGCGGTCCGGCATCGAGCCCGACAGATCGGAAAACGCATGTGCTGTCGGTCGGGTCCGTGTCGGCCACATGCTCCTGCCAGTTCAGCATGCCGTCTCCGTCCGTATCGTACCCGTCGACATCGCCCCAGTCATGCTCCCAGTCGGGACCGGAACGCGGGACGATGCCATGGGTAAGATACCAGGAGAGCGGCACGCCCATCGGGCTCGTATTCGGGACCTCTTGGAGCCCGCCGACATCAAGAGTCAGGACACGGCGCAATACATTTTCTTCGTTGTGGAAGCACGAACTAATGCCGTTGATTTCAAGGAAGTCGCCATCCATCAATCCCGCAGGATTTCCGATGACGCGCACCCCGACATTCGGTTGACCTCCCGTCAGCGTGCCGTCCAACAATCCTGCACCATCATCAACGTATAGGTATCCGGAGCCCGTTCGCGTAACTTCACCCCAGATGCGAACCCTAAGGCCAATCGTGTTCTCTCCCGTACCATTCAATACGCCTCTTTGCCCCGCCCCTGTATCGGGATCGTAATGCCAATCGCTCCCGCCGAGCAAGACATTGGCCAGAGCCCATCGATGCACATGACCCGAACCTTCGACCACATCCACGGAGGTTGCATTGATTTGACGTTCACCATCCGTCGTTGTGGTCAGCGTCCCTACGACATCCACCCGTTGGCCTGCCACTGCGGAATGATCAACACGCTGTACACGGATGCCGATAGGCAAAGTATCATCTTGTATGTAGAAGAAATCGCCGAGTGTGGCCGACACCAATGCTCCCTCGATATGCACCGAAGCGCCGTCGATCTCCCGTTTGATGGACTCTACGGTCACGGGCGGACGCGTGTCGATCAACTCGAATGATTGTTCCTCCGACCAGGCAGACCCCGCCCAAGCGCTATCGATCGATTGTACCGCCCAGTACAAAGTGCCGAAAGGCAGACTGTTCAGAGTCCATGACGTCATTTTCTGCGCGTTGCCCAGCGCTGGAATCCGGCGCCATCCATCGGCATCGGCCAAACCGCTGAAGATGTCGCTCCCACCCGGTTCGGTGCCAACCCGCAGGTTGTAGGAGAGGCCTGCCGCAGGCGTTTCCGCGTCGCTGCCGGGAGTCCAGGAAAAAGTCACCGTCAATTCGTCCGTGAGTTCCGCCAGAAGGGGCGTCGGCGGAGAAGGAGGCGTGTTTGGCGGAATATCGTGGTTGTTGTAATAGACTTTGAATTTGCATCTACCAAGGGCATCTTTGCCGGACACGACAAGGTCCAGTCGTCCGTCATTGTCAAAGTCGGCCCAGGCGAGTTGGCCGCTAGAAAGCTGCACCAGATCTGCTCCAATATCGGTGAATACGTCGTCACCATCATTGCGGTAGATGCGAGTCAGCGGACCATCCGGCCCCCAGCCCATCATGGCCAGATCCGGAAGACCGTTGTTGTTGAAATCCCCCCAGGCCAACGATCCGCCTGATACGCCCGGGAGCCCCGCCTCAATGTCGCTAAACGTCCCGTCGCCATTGTTCCGGTAAATGCGGGTAATGCGCTCGGAGCCACCAAGCGATCCGCTAATGGCCAAATCCAGCCAGCCGTTATTGTTGTAATCGCCCCATGCATATGCAATGCCATGCCGCAGATCCACGAGGCCAACATCCTCCACCGTAAAGCCTCCTGCACCGTCATTCCGAAGCATGCGCGTCTGGTTGGGGTTGTAGCTGGTGTATAGCAAGTCCAAGTCACCGTCATTATCATAATCGGCCCAGGCCAACCGACTCATACTATCGAAGTTGGCAATATTGCTATAGCGGGTTGACCATTGCAAGGGATAGCGGTTCTCCGCCACGAAAAGACCCATTTGTGAAATGCCCGTCCGACCAGCTGTTGCCACATCCGAAAGCCCATCGTTGTTAAAGTCTCCCCATGCAACCGAGCCTATGCCGACTGAGGATGGCCCATACGTGGGAGCAAAATGCTCTCCATCAGTATTTTCGAGAATGACCGTACCATGGGAAAAGGTATCTATATGCACACGCACCAAGGCAAGGTCTAAATACCCGCTGTTATTATAATCCCCGAAGGCAACGAAACCATCAGTATTATCCCGGATGGTCTCGCCCACGAAACTCCTACGCCCCACATTCGAGTTCAGCCTAATCCGGGGATAGGCGATACCACCATCGAGATACCTCCCGGCGTGGACGAGGTCCATCCTCCCATTATGATTGACGTCTCCCACCGCCAGAGACGTGAACATTGGCGTGTCTGCAAGCGCTTCTACCGTAACACCTTCCCAAACCGGCGGGATCGCGACAAAGTCCTGTCCCTCCAAGTCCTGTTGCACGTTTACATATTCGCGCCGGGCCGGTTCGAAAAGCCACCGATCCAGACTGGGGATCAGCCGTCCGCTCCATCCAGCGGGCACCATGACCTCGAAGAACCCATCGGGATCGGTCACGGTCGAGCCACCCTCGTTGTTGGCAACGACATCGGTGGGTGGCGGGGGGTGGCCGTCCGTGCGCGTGATACGGCCCCGGATCGTGTGAAAGGTCAGTTGCTGCTCCTCGGACCAAGCGGAGCCGGCGAAGGCGCTGTCGATCGACTGCACCGCCCAGTAATAGGTGGCGCCGCTTTCAAGCCCCTGAACCGGAAGATGGGTCGCTTTGTGGGGTCCCGCTGCCGCGATACGGCGTTGACCGGTCACCGGATCGGCCATGCCGGAAAAGACATCGTTGCTTCCCGGCTCCGTCCCCATGCGCAGGTTGTAGGACAGTCCGGGCGCCGCTGTTTCGGCGTCGGAGCCGGCGCCCCAACTCAAGGTCAGTGTGCTATCTGCAAAGGACACGGCTAAATCATCTGCCGGGGGCAACGGCGGCGTGTTGGTGTCGGACGAAGTGTTCTCGTACAGGATCGTCACGGCATCCGGGAGGTTGGGGTCGTTGTTGCTGTTCCCTGCCAACAGAAGATCCAGCCGGCCATTGTTGTTGTAGTCGCCCCAGGCGGCCGCGCTCTGCATCACGTCGGTCAACGCTACGGGCTTCTCGGTAAACACACCATCCTCCATAGAAAACAGCAGCGTCGCGGGGCCAGTGGAACGCTGCCCGGTGATGAGCAGATCCGGCTGGCCGTTGCTGCTCGCGTCACCCCACCGCACCGCACCGCCCGTCATTCCCACCAACGTTGCATACTGCGCAAAGGATCCGTCGCCAAGATTATGGTAGATGCGGGTGGTTCTACCGCCCGTTCCCGCGGTCGTCCCCACGACCGCCAGGTCCAAATGGCCATCGCCGTCGAAATCACCCCAGGCCAGCGATGCGCTGGCCAATCCCAGAAGATCCGCTTCCGCATCGACGAAAATTCCGTCGCCATGGTTCCTGTATAACCGAGTAATGGGACCCCAAATCGACTGCCCCGACAGGGCCAGATCGAGATAGCCATCGCCGTCAAAGTCGCCCCAGGCCAGCGCGTTGCCTGAGACACCCGGCAAACCCGCCTCGATGTCCGTGAATGTGCCATCGCCGTTGTTGCGATAGATGCGGGTGATTTCATCGCTAAAGCTGACCCGGCCACAGAGCGCCAGATCGAGCCAACCATTGTTGTTGAAATCCCCCCAGGCCAACGCGCCGCTGCTGACACCCGGCAAACCTGCCTCGATGTCCGTGAACGTGCCATCGCCGTTGTTGCGGTAGATCCGTGCAATACGGTTCGTAGAGAAAGACAGCGTGCCGCTTACCGCGAGATCGAGCTGACCATTGTTGTTAAAATCGCCCCAGGCCAGCGCGCCGCTGCTGACACTGGGCAAGCCGGCCTCGATGTCCGTGAACGTGCCATCGCCGTTGTTGCGGTAGATTCGGCTGACACCTCCTTCAGAGGTCGTCCCAGTGACTGCGACATCGAGCCATCCATCGTTGTCGAAGTCGCCCCAAACCAACGCGACCCGGAACAGGTCGTCAAAGCCGGCGCCCGTCACCTCGGCAAAGCCGTTTTCATCTTCCGCAAACACTACCGCACCGGACCATGCCAGCCATGGAAGCAAAAACAGCGCGAGTACGAAATGAATCCGAATGACGTGACGTAAGATAAGTCGCATGGCGCCCCCCTTTCACGAAAGCTGTTTTACGACAGACATCAAATGGATGCATGCCTTCTCTGTAATATAGCTTAGATGGTTTCATTTCATTTTGCTACTATTAATTTCAATAATGTGTAAAAATGCATAAACAGGAAACCCGCAGTGATCCTCCCTGATTTGGGACCATATCAAACAGCCTGAACCCTATATACGCAAACACATCCGCCTCCCTTCCTCAACCTTACCCTCTGCCCCGATTGAAAGAACTGTAACTCCAGCCGTACGGGCAGATATTTCGTATTTTTCCGTTCATGCACAATGATCAGTCATTACGTTATATTTTAGTAGTTGCATATCGACAGGCATGACGCTATTATACTTCGCAAATTTGAAAATCAGGAAGAAATTGCTCATACGCATTCAAATTGGAAATTACAATGAAATATAACGCTACATACTTTTTTGCTGCATTCTGTGTTGGACTTATTCTTGCAGGTGGTTGCGAATTGGCCGATCCAGAGCTGTCGCAGCTTCCTGCCGACCAAGAATTAAATGGCCTGGAAAACGAAATGGAAGTCAATGGTGATCACGGTACAGGATGGCGTGATGGGCGTTCCGTGGAAGCGCTACCCGCATCCGGTAATGTCGTTGAGTGGGAAACGCTTAACATAGGTGCCCCCACATCTCCTAACCGCCCCGGTGATGCAGAATGGATTATTGCACGTATCGAAGGACAAGGGTTCTCGCGTCTACTTATCATGACAATGTACACATCGGGTGGTGCTAGAGATCCATCACGGATTTACTTGGAGGGTCCCGGAGGTGGAATGTGGGACGGAAGGTTCAATGTTCCGCTCCCCGGCATTGCACGTTGGCGCGTAGAAGCAAGCGGTGGCGCCCTGAGAATTTTTCTTAACGGCAGTGAAATCTGGAGTGCAGCAGGTAATTTCACCGTAGATCGTGCTATCATGGGCGACAGCCCTCCGCGTGGCTTTATCGGCGAATGGCGTCCAGTACAAGACTAGAGCCTGTCCTTCCAATGGGTAACACCCTGTGCACTGCACGATTAGCGGAGCACATCGTAGCTCGTTACGGCTGCATGCACACGTACAGCAGGACTATCTTTGCATAGCGATTACGCTAGGCCTACAAAACCTTGCGACTCCTTCTCCCTGCAAAAAAACGGATCGTCACAAAAAAAACATCGAACACCTCTGCTAGGTTCTGTTCTGTTAGCCAGCCCACCCTCTGCAGCCGATTCCATCTGTAGCAATCACGAAAAACCAAGATTGACGCAGGTATGCAACATCGCCACTATCCGCCATATGGGTATTAGGCTGACTGGATAAGGATCATATGCAGGTTACGTTGCGCAAACTGACATATTATTTCAACTGGCATCTGAGCAAAAACCAGATGCTTCGTGATAGTATCCTGCTTTTTGTGGGCTATCTAATCGCACATGCGTTGAATATGCTCTATCAAATGGTTGTTAGCCGGCGCCTTCCTGCTACAGAATATGCCTTACTTGCCGCCTTTGTCGGAGCGCTGCTCATTGTGCAATATCCGTTGATGATGCTGACAACTGCCTTAAGTCGCTATAGCAGTCTGTTGTCCCAGGCTGGACGGATGGGAGATGTACGCCGTCTGCTCTCACGCTGGTTACGAAGAAGCCTTGTTGCCGGAATCCTCTTCGTTGTAATCGGCGTATTAGTCAGACACCAGATCAGCGATATGCTACACATCGGCAGAACCGGCCCTGTGATCGTTGCCGTTCTATCCATACCCGCATTCCTAATGCTACCAATCGTACTTGGTGTGTCACAAGGTACCCAACATTTTGGATGGAATGCTGGAACAACAATGGCTGGCTCTGTCGCACGCCTCGCGCTCGGTTCGCTTTTGATCTGGGTCTTTCACCCGACTAGCGGTTGGGGCTTGCTTGCACACGGAACAGGAACGGGATTAAACGTACTCGCCTTGACGGCTGGTTTATATTGGATCCTCAGCCGCTACGAGACAACAGCACAACCGCTACCCAAACTTCGATTCTTTCTACTGCAAAGCGGACTCGTTCAAATTGCATATGCAACATTAATGACTGCTGATGTGATTCTGGTCAAACTCTTCATACCACAGGAGCAATCCTTTGCTTATGCCGCAACCTTGGGTCGTTTGACCGTATTCTTATCCAGCACCATCGTTATCGCTATGTTTCCCAAAGTAACAACATCAGGGCGCATCACCCCGGAACAATTATCTGTTTTCAAGCAATCATTACGCTATACCACAATTTGTGCTATCATTGCGGTCAGCGGATGTGCAATCTTTCCCCGGTTATTCCTGCGAATCCTTTTCGGCATACATACGCCTTCCCGTACATTGCAACTCATGACGATTGCCATGGCCTGTATTATGGGCGTCTCGGCACTGCTCAATACCTGCCTGCAATTTCTTGTTGCCCAAAAGCGCTTTTTATCCACGAGCCCTGTACTTCTCGCTGCTGCAGGCTATCTTATCGCTTCGACCTTTTGGCACAATGAAACGTGGCACATTCTCCTTTGGACTGGACTTTCCAATACAATGGCCCTTTTTGCTCTCTTACTAACCTGTTTCAAAGTGCCTGCCCCCCCTACAACCGCAGTGCAAGAATGCTAGTCAGCGCCTTCATTTTTATCTACACACGCGCGCGCTACGCAACACATCTTCTCGAAAGGATTTTCCATCCAATGTACGCACAGCGCACCTGCATATGAACGCTTTCGTTCCGTTTGCGGCAGAATTCGTTTGCCGCCGAACCGCATGATGTGCTGCAGGATTGCGTCACAAATGCTACCCGCGCATGCCGAGCGTACAATGTTCTGTTCGCCACCACCATCGCCTATACAGCAAACAAGATTCAGACAGCGTATTTTTCGCTTGTTTCATAGGATTCTGTGCCGATAATGGCACCTGCGTATATATGAAAGGAGCCCTTTATGGGATGGTTTACGAGATCGACAGCCAAAAAACAGCAAACGGAGATTCCAGAAGGTTTGTTTGCTGTTTGCCCTCGCTGTAAAGCACACATCTATAAAGATGAATATGAGAATGCCTTTAAGGTATGTTCCAAATGTAACTATCACGAACGCATAACAGCGGCGGAACGGATTCGACTTATCGTCGATAAAGGTACATTTCGCGAATTCAATGCCGGCATTAAACCCAATGACCCGCTTGGCTTCAAGGATGCAAAAGGTACGTATCAGGAAAAAGCGGAAAGCGCTATTGCCAAAACGGGCTTACATGAAGCGGTCGTTACGGGGAGCGGTGATATCCATGGCCTGCGTACCACGATCGCCATCATGGACTTCCGCTTTCTCGGCGGTAGCCTCGCCAGCGCCACGGGAGAAAAAATCTTACTCGCGGCCGAACATGCCCTACGGATGAAACGCGCACTTTTGATTTTTTCGGCTTCTGGAGGTGCGCGCATGCACGAGGGCATCGTTTCCCTGATGCAAATGGCAAAGACATGTGCGGGCATCGCAAAACTAGACCGCGCCGGCCTACCCTATATCAGCATTATGACAGATCCCACCTATGGTGGCGTCTCGGCTAGCTATGCAACCGTAGGTGACATCAACATCGCTGAACCCGGCGCGCTGATCGGCTTTGCTGGCAGACGCGTGATCGAACAAACAATCAAGGAAAAATTGCCAGACGACTTTCAAACGGCTGAATATTTGCTCGACCATGGATTCCTCGACGCCATTGTCAACCGCGCTGAATTGAAAGAGTACCTGCACAGCATGCTCCTGTATGGCTTAGGAAAAAAAGTGTAAAGGACCCATCTATGAATCTCGAATTTGAAAATGAACTAGCAGAGATCGAAGAACGCATTGCCGAGCTGAGCAAACTCGATAGCTCAGAATATCCCCAGCTGAATAAAGACCTGGGCGCGCTGCGGCGTAAAATGAAAAATCTTACCAAAAAGATTTATGATAATTTATCGCCCTGGGACACGGTAAGGATTGCGCGTCACCCAGATCGCCCGCTCTTCAAGGATTTCATCGATGGCATGTGCACTGAGTTTATCGAGCTACATGGTGACCGGCGAGCTGGCGATGACAAGGCTCTGATCGGAGGTTTCGCAACCATCGACAAGCATCGTGTAATGCTTATCGGCATGGTCAAAGGCCGTAGCGTAGATGAAAAAGTGTATCACAACTTTGGCATGCCAAACCCGGAAGGCTATCGAAAGGCTTTGCGCCTGATGAAGCTGGCAGAGAAGTACGGACTTCCCATTGTCTGTCTTGTCGATACGCCAGCTGCCTATCCCGGCAAGGAAGCCGAAGAGCGAGGGCAAGCAGAAGCCATCGCGCGCAACCTGACAGAAATGGCTAATTTGGAAGTTCCTATTGTTGTTGTCATCACGGGAGAAGGCGGTAGCGGAGGGGCGCTGGGAATCGCAGTCGGAGATGCAATTCTCATGTTACGTTATGCCGTCTATTCAGTCATTCCTCCAGAGGGCTGTGCAGCCATTTTGTGGCGCGATGCAGAAATGGCACCACAAGCCGCCGATGCATTGAAAATTACGGCTGATTCGTTACTCGAGCTTGGCATCATCGATGAAATCATAGATGAGCCTGCTGGTGGTGCCCATCGCGACCCCGAAACCACCATCCAACTGACGCAAACGGCTGTCATTACGGCATTGCAACGCTTAAAACGCCAATCACCGACTCGCTTGCGCGACAATCGCTATAACAAGTTTGCACGCATGGGACGCGTGAAGAAACCCCGTACCTGAACGGCATTTTAAATATTCGTACTCATAGACAAAGGAAAACATATATGACAGCACGTAAAACAGCAGTCAAGAAGCCCGCAACTGCAGCACAAAAGCGTATACCGTTGCGTATCACGGATACAACCTTGCGTGATGCACACCAATCCCTCTGGGCAACACGGATGCGCACCAAAGACATCATGGGCATTATTGAAACCATAGACCAGGCAGGCTTCTATTCACTCGAAGTCTGGGGCGGTGCAACCTTTGATGTGTGTTTGCGATTCCTACGCGAAAATCCCTGGGAACGCTTACGTATGATCAAGGCAAGAGCCCCCAACACACCGTTGCAAATGCTATTGCGCGGACAAAATGTTGTCGGATACAAGAACTATCCTGATGATGTACTTGATCGTTTCATCGAACTAGCCTGCCGTAATGGTGTAGATATTTTCCGTATCTTCGATGCATTGAACGATGTACGCAACCTCGAACGAGCCATTCGCTCGGTTAAAAAATATGGTGGACATGCGCAGGGGGCTATATCCTACACAATCAGTCCTGTGCATACTGTCGAAAAATACGTGCAGTTCGCGAAGGACTTGCAGGCTTTAGATGTAGATTCTCTTGTTATCAAGGACATGGCGGGAATTCTTTCTCCCATCATGGCAGAAAAACTTGTCTCCGCATTGGTGCGCGAAACAAAGTTACCGATACAATTGCACACGCATGCCACCAGTGGAATGGGTACAGCAACCTATGTTGAAGGCGTACGTGCCGGCGCGGGCGCAATCGATTGTGCCATTTCAGTTATGTCCGGCAGTTCCTCCCAACCACCTGTCGAAACCATGTTGGCGATCTTTAACGAAACATCCTACAAAGCCAATCTAGACGTGGATTGCTTGCGTAAAATATGCCGCTATTTCGAAGAGCTCGCGCCCAAACGGGCAGCCAAGAATATGCCGATCAATCCCATCGATCCGGATATTCTGCTACACCATATCCCTGGCGGCATGATTTCCAACCTACGCTCGCAACTTGCCCAACAAGACGCATTGGACCGACTGCCTGAAGTGCTGGAAGAGTTACCACGTACACGTGCCGATATGGGTTATCCACCTCTCGTTACACCCACTAGCCAAATTGTCGGTATTCAATCGGTCTTAAATGTCCTGGCAGGCGAACGCTATGCCATGATCCCGGAAGAAACGCGAAACTATGTCAAAGGCCAATACGGTCGCCCGCCAGCCGCTATTGACAAAAAACTGGCAAAACAAGTTCTGGCAAAGGAAAAACCAATAACCTGCAGGCCAGCTGATATGTTGGAACCCATGCTACCAACCGCTACAGACGGGGTTTCTCCCGGACTGATCGAGAGCGAAGAAGATGTCATTTCCTATTGCCTCTTCCCGGAAGTTGCGCTGGAGTACTTCAAATGGCGCGCCATGCCAACTGAAGAGCGTCCAGACCCCCCTGTTGTACAGGAACAACAACAGGAAGATCGAATTGACGTTGCACCGCAAGTTCCAGAGACAAAACGCTTTCTCTCTAATGAGGATTATCGGGAACTCAACGATCTTGCAACGCGCATTGCGGCATTGCAACTGAATGAATTTACCATTCGTCGCAACGATCTCACGCTATCCTTGCGTGGCAATGGCGTACAAACCGGGACAGATCCTGCATCTGTTCCCCCTACCGCGCCATTACCACCCATATCGGAAAATACTGATCCTGGAGCGAAAGCAACACCAGAAGCGCCAGCAGTAGAGGAAGGCACCCCCGTACCGGCTCCATTGAACGGAACCTTTTACTTGTCACCTGGTCCCGGGAAACCACCCTTTGTGAAGGAGGGCGACACCGTGAACCTCGGAGATACGCTCTGCATCGTTGAAGCCATGAAACTATTCAATCAGATTAAAGCACCCGTTGGAGGCAAAGTACTGCGGATTCTCATTGAACATGGTCAGGCCGTGCAGAAAGGCCAACCCATGATAATGATCGGGTAGTTGTACTTCACATAAACGAATAGTATATCGTTGGACTCTTACCGTAAATCTATACCCGCAGGATTATCATGGATCATAAAAACTGGATCGCTGTACTGGACTTCGGCTCACAAGTCACACAGCTCATCGCGCGAAGAATTCGCGAGCAAAAAGTATATTGTGAAATTCTACCATGCTATGTGTCAGCCGAGGAATTAAAACAGCGCAAACCTGCTGGTATTGTATTATCCGGCGGGCCTGAAAGTGTTTTCGGAGAAAACGCCCCTTGTTGTGAAAAAGACGTTTTCGATTTGGGGCTACCGATCCTCGGCATCTGCTATGGTATGCAACTGGCAGCACACATGCTTGGGGGTGCTGTCACCGCTGGCGACACGCGCGAGTTCGGTCGATCCATCATGCACGTCACAGATCGTGATGCCCTCCTTTTCCATGGACTCGACCAGACCCTGCAAATCTGGATGAGTCATGGCGACAAAGTCACGGCTCTTCCCCCGGGGTTCAACGGCATCGCAAGTTCCCGAGATTGTCCGTACGCGGCCATGCAGGATCCAAAGCGAAACATCTATGGCGTACAATTTCACCCCGAAGTTGTGCATACACCGCAAGGCGGCGACATGCTATGGAACTTCGCCATGCAGATCTGCCACTGTGAGCCCACCTGGGAAATGACTTCCTTTATCGAACTCGCCATTGAAACGATTCAAGCCAAAGTAGGACAAGGCAATGTCTTATTGGGGCTCAGTGGCGGCGTGGACTCGTCCGTGGTTGCCGCCCTGCTGCACAAAGCCATCGGCAATCAATTACACTGCGTCTTTGTCGATAATGGACTTTTACGACATGAGGAAGTACATGATGTCAAAACCCTCTTTGGCGATGCATTCGGTATCGATTTACACGTCGTCTCGGCAGGTTCGATTTTCTTGGAAAGACTCAAAGGCGTTCTAGATCCAGAGGAAAAACGTAAAATCATTGGCAAAACCTTTATTGATGTATTTGCAGATAAAGCGCGCGCTTTGGGGCCTGTTGATTTCCTGGCCCAAGGCACCCTCTATCCGGATGTGATTGAATCTGTATCCCCAACAGGAGGTCCTTCGGCAACGATTAAATCTCACCATAATGTGGGCGGATTACCTCCTGATTTGAAATTTCAACTGATCGAACCGCTACGCGAACTTTTCAAAGATGAAGTACGCGCTGTGGGACACGAACTCGGGCTACCATCGTATGTCGTGGATCGACAACCCTTCCCCGGGCCCGGATTAGCTGTCCGTATCATCGGGGAAATCACGCCCGAAAGACTTGAAATACTGCGCCTGGCCGACCTACGCGTGCGCGAAGAAATTATGAAAATGCCCAACCACTTGGACGTATGGCAATATTTTGCCGTGTTGCTACCGATCCAATCCGTTGGTGTGATGGGAGATTCCCGAACCTATGAAAACGTTATTGCCGTGCGCGCTGTGCAAAGTCTCGATGGGATGACGGCTGATTGGTTTAAATTACCCTATGATGTGATGGACGCCATTTCGAATCGTATCATCAATGAAGTAAAGGGTGTAAACCGTGTCGTCTACGACATAAGCTCTAAACCCCCCTCTACCATCGAATGGGAATAACAACGCCGCCTAGCTAATTTCCAATGCGCCCTTTACTGGAAGGGATTCCAGTATCGCGAGGATCCCGTTCTACAGCCATACGCATGGCACGAGCCATACCCTTGAAAACCGATTCATAAGCATGGTGCGCTTCCTGCCCCAGCATTTGATTGATATGCAAATTCATGCGGGTTTGCACGACAAAGGCCTGAAAGAAATCATCAAATAGTGCTAATTCAAAATCCAACAGTTTTCGTTTTTTGCAAACCATATCCTTCACCAAATACGGGCGACCGCCTAAATCGACTACCACACGACTCAACGATTCATCCATTGGCAGATAGGCCCAACCATAGCGACGGATCCCACGGCGATCTCCAAGTGCGCGATCAATCGCATTTCCCAAAGCCAACCCGGTATCCTCAACTGTATGGTGATAGTCTACCTCCAAATCACCCGTTGCTTGCAAATCCAAGTCGACCAGCGAATGACGAGAGAACAGTTCCAACATGTGATTAAAAAATGGCATACCCGTTTCCACTTTGTACTGCCCCGTACCATCTAAATTTACGCGTACGCTAATCTGTGTCTCACGCGTATTCCGAGATTCTTCCCCTATTCGCTCAGTCATGTTTCTCCTCCAATATAGCATCTGTTTCTCGTAGCAATTGCTCCATGTGCGTATCCAGCCCGATCGTGATCCGCACGAACGGAGCCAAACGCTCAGCCGTAAAATGGCGCACCAGAATATTGCGTAAGCGCAACGCTTCCACATACAAGGGGGCCGATAGGCCTGATGGGGGTTTACACCACACAAAGTTTGTCTCGGAGGGATACAGCGCAAAACCACGAGCAATCATTTCTTTTTCAAACCAAGCACGTGTTTTCCGAATGCGCCGCACACCATTCTGCATATAGGCTTGGTCGGTTAACGCCGCCACCGCCAAGCGCTGTGCAACAATATCCAGATTATAAGAATCCTTGATCGTGTCCAATGCCTGTATCAATGCAGGTGAGCCTATTGCATATCCAACACGCAAACCCGCCAGACTGTATGATTTCGAGAGTGATCGCGAAAGAATGACATTCGCATAACGGCGACAAAGCGTAAGACAATCCTCCTCGGCAAAATCAACATATGCCTCATCAATCAAAACCACACCATCAAACCTTTCACAAAACAGGGCAATACGGTCCATCGGAAAGCGCATCCCTGTCGGTGCATTTGGATTCGTCAAAAAAAACAAATCCATACCGGCATCCAAAGGCGGATCTACCCAGCTAAAACGATCGCCTAGCGTCACTTCAACGGTATCGCTCTCCGCAATCGAAGCAAGCACAGGATACAAACTGTAGGAGGGGTCAAAATATCCTATTTTACGTCCCTTCTCAACATAGGCTCGCGTGCATAGTGCCAAAATTTCATCTGATCCATTGCCGCAAAACACGCCAGACACCGGCACATCATATATCTCCGCGATGCACGTCCGCAAAGGCTGACTCATCGGTGGAGGATAACGCCGCAACGCATCCGACGTAATCGCGCGCAACGCTTCTAGAACGGCAGGTGAGGGCGGATACGGATTCTCATTCGTATTTAATTTAATCAAATCCGTCTGAATAGGTTGTTCCCCCGGAACGTATCCCTGCATGTGTCTTACCCCCTCACGTATGAGAGAAAGAGCGGCAGTATCCGGTTTGATTTTGTCTGTCAGCATAGAAATCTTTAATCCTTACGAAGAGGTTCAAATCGAATTCTGCCAGCCAAAGCATGCGCATCCAGGCCCTCTACTCGTCCAAATGCTTCAATAACATGCAGGGTCTCTGCTAGATCCTTGCGCGAAAAGGCAACTGTACTTGTGCGCCGCAAGAAATCATCGACAGTTAACCCTGAGAACATCTGCGCTGCGCCCCCCGTAGGTAGGACATGACTCGGGCCTGCAACAAAGTCCCCTGCCGATTCCGGCGTCCATGGCCCCATAAATACCGCCCCCGCACTGCGTATCCCGCGCAGCACGCGCCGCGGACTTCTCACCATCAACTCCAGATGCTCGGGCGCAAATCGATTACATAACGCGATTCCACTATCTAAATCAGGAACGGTAACCAACAGAATACCCCCGCGAGCGGCAACCTTTTCAATCAAAGCGCGGCGTTTCAGAACAGCAAGCGCATCATGCAATGCCTGCTCCACAGCAGGAACCAACTCTACGGTAGGTGTGACAAGTAACGCCTTTTCATCGCCGGTGCCATGTTCTGCCTGCGATAGCAAATCCATCGCCACATGCATCGGATCTGCTGTTTCATCCGCAAGCACAGCAATCTCGCTAGGACCTGCCACTAAATCCAATGCTACATGACCGTACACTTGGCGTTTGGCTGCCGTCACATATGCCCCGCCGGGACCCACAATTTTCTGTACCTTGGGCACCCGCTTCGTGCCGTAAGCCATCATCCCGATTGCCTGAATGCCCCCGACACGATAGACCTCTGTCGCACCAGCAACTTGCAAGGCATATAAGACATACGGGTCCACATTCCCCTGTGAATCGCATGGTGTACAGGCAACAATTTCCGGCACGCCCGCCGCCAGTGCTAATGTTGCCGTCATAAGCGCCGAGGACGCCAAGGGGGCCACACCACCGGGAATATAAACGCCCACGCGATCATACGGCACAAACTTTTCCCCTAAACGACCACCGTGATCCGTTGAAATCGACCAATCCTTCTTCTTGCCTGCTTTAGCAAATCGCATAATGCGCCGATAAGCTGTGCGGGTCGCACGACGAAACGCCGGATCCACTTTTTGCCTGGCAGAAACAAACATGTCATCAGGAACGCGTAAAGTCTGCGGCCGCAGCTTCACGCCATCAAACGCCTTTGCATACACGCAGACGGCTGCATCCCCCCTGCTCTGTATCTCGGCTAACACTTCCTGCGCAGCAACCTCAGCAGCCTCCTTGAAAGCTGGCCGCGAGAGAAAACGCTCTACAGCAATATTCTTTTCCTTCGGATTCCAATTCGCTCTTTTAATTTGCATCTACTTCTCCTCTAACGGGGTCATAATGAAGCCAAACAAGACCTTCTCCCATGCGGTGCTCCCAAGCATCCAAACGCTCAACAATTCGCAATAAGCGTAAATCGCGCTCGACATCACCACTCCGCTCTTCAACAAACACTTCAGCGGACAAACCACTGGACACAGATTGCGCCGAGAACGAAATCCAGAAAGCAAAACGCCAAGGTTCTTGCAAGGATAATTCTGCTCCCCATATTTCAATATCTCTCCGCAAACGTGTTGCGCCCAGTCCATCTGACTTTCGCACATGCAAGCAAAACGATTGATCATGTGTTTTTTCTATCTCGGGAACACCTGCGACCGAGGGAGGAACCAACAGAACACGACGATCATTGAGGCTTCTACTTGCCGTCAAGGCAGCCAAATCTCCCATCCCGGAAGGTTCGGAAAATCGGACCCCGATTGCGGTCGTAAAGGCAAATGGAGGTATACCCATCACCTTCTCAGGTTCTTCCCATAAAGGGGCAAAACTGTAACGCGAGGGTACCAAAACAAGGTCGGGACGCAAATAGGGCAAAACATCATCTAGCGTTTTTCGGGTAGCTTGTATGTGTGTTGTCTGCGCACGACTCACGGTAGAACGGACAGGAGGCGCAGGCAGAAAAAACCAGATACATACGAAAAGGCTACCAGAAAATATCACGCCTAAATCGATTTTGCGGCTGAACCAGCGCGTAAATAAACGATGTTTTTTTACCGGCATAACGATTCAGTCCCTCAAGGTTTTGCCAATGTTGGTGGAGCGGTCCCGATATTGACTTGATCAAAACCGGCCTGTGCAGCCAAGTCTATTACTTGCATCACATATGCTTGGGGAACACGCTGATCTGCGTAAAGGGTCAGTGTTCCAATATGATCGATAGCCCGAGATCGACCAAATGCCGCAAGCAGTGCATCGACACGTTGCGTCTCCCCCAATCGGAAAGACTCATCCGCAAAAAATAACGTTGGATCGGCTTGCCTGCCCTGCATATTGGGCACGAGTACAGCAATCTCCCCGCCATGCACGCCAACGCCCTCATGCTCCGGTAATGCAATGACAACCCCCGGACGTAGTACAAGACGCGATTGCGCCAAAACAATAAAAAACAGGATAAATAGCAAATCCAACCAAGGCGCAGCTTGCAAGTAGAAGGGACGAATCCGGGCACGCGGGATATAACGTGTTCGCAAATCACGCCCGGCAGATGCATGTGGCTCTGCCTTTTGTTCTTTACGCCATAGCTTCATGATAATGACTCCCTCGTATATCCACCTTTCAAGAAAGAAATCATTTCATACCGTGTTCGTTCCATGTCTAACACAATGCGATCGACTTTTATGACGAGCATATTGAATGCGGCATAACAAGGAATCGCTACTCCCAAACCTGCCGCCGTTGAAGATAAGGATAAGAGCAAACCATCCATCAAGTTCGCACTTTGCACAAATGGACCTTGCGCATGAAAGGCTACCACACCATCGAGAATGCCCACTACAGTGCCAAAAAGACCAAGCATCGGCGCAACCTGCGCGATCAGCGCTATCACCGCCAGACGTCGTTCCATCCGCGAGATTTCTGCAGCGGCCGTATCCTGCAAGGTCCGATCCAAATCATATGCCGATGCAGCACGACAGGATATGGCCATTTTCACCAAATAAGCAACCGGCCCGGGCGTTTCATCACATAATGTGAGCGCTTCGGTTACATGGGCCTCTTCCGGTTTCACCTGCCGCAAACAGTTAAAAATACCGCGCAGAAAATCGCTGTAATCAATACGCGCACGATGTAAACTGAAAGATCTCTCCAGAAAAACGGCAAACGCAATGACACCACACCCCAATATGAGCCAGACAATCGGTCCGCCCATCGCCAGAAATGACATCAACCGCATCCAAAACCTCCTCATATCCGATCAATAAAATAGCCACCAATATTCCGAACGCACTGCTCCGGCACGACGTTTCGCCTCATCTGCAATATCAGCTTCGGTAGCCGCTGCACGATCCAGAATACTCACCATACTGCGCCACTCTTGCTGACGATCCAATATTGCCGTTGCATTACGAACAGCACGGGAGTACCACGTTTTAGCTTCTGAGCCAAGTTCACCGTTATCCTCGGATAAGGCCAAATGGAATGGAACAATCACACCATCATAATATTGTTCCAAAGCGGCAGCCGTTCGCCCCATCTTTTCATATGTCAAACCAAGTTTATAGGCGGCTTGCAAACGGTCATGTAAGCGTACACGCCCCCCTTGAAGGACGACCTGATATGCACGTGCAGCAGCCTCCAACCGTGTCGGGTCATTCGCGGCCAAAACATAATGACTATCTCCTTCCCGCCCCCATGCCATATAGGCAATCTCCGTATTGGGCGCCAGGCGAATAACCTCTTGAAATGTCAAAATCGCAGTAGAATGACGACCAAGCTGCACCAATGCCTCCGCTTGATGAAAACGAGCATACGGTAAAAGGGGATGTTGGGGAAACTGCTGTGCCATACGGCCCAATATTTCATTTCCGGTCACGAACTGTTGGCGCCGAATCGCCGCTAAACCGGCACGGAAAAGACTTTGGGGTACATAGCTATGATCTGGATGTTTCTCAACAAACGCGAGAAAGGCAGCTTCGGCCGATTCGTACCGTCCTGCATTGAAAGCAAACTGCGCCAAGCGAAACCGCACTTCAGATGCCCAGATACTATCGGGAGCCTCCTCTAAGAGTTGATGACAAATCGCAATGGCTTCATCATCCTGTCCTAAATGAAAATGGCGTACCGCAAGCAAAAAAAGTGCATGCTCACGCAGTGCCGCGTCATTCGCCTCCTCTGCCACCCGCACAAAATCAGCATGTGCCTCTGCATTCCATTGATGATGCCGCGCCAGGCCACGTCCATGCATGGCTTGCATAAATAGACGCCCCTCAGGAAATGTGTTGAGCACGCGCTCAAAAGCATACTCTGCCGATGCCCACTCTTCCCGCTCTAAATATAATTCTCCAATTCGCAACAAGGCTTTCTCGGCAATCGCGGTATCCCGTACCGCCTCAGCAAGATCTTCGAAAACCGCTACCGCTTCTTCAAGTTGACCCAAGGCAGCAAATGCATTTCCGCGGTAATAATGCGCTTCAAAATAAAATTGACCATCTTGGTACCGGTTGGCATAGAGGCCCATCTGCTCTGCTGCCAAACGAAACTGTCCATTTTTGTAACGCGATTGCGCCCCTAGAAACAATGTTTCTTCTTTGCGGCTGCCTTCAGGTGCCTGTGCATGTGATTGGGCAAAGGCGACAGCTGCTTCCCCGTGTCGACCAACCCCACGCAAGGCAAGCCCTCTACCATGACTGGCAACACCATTACGATCACCAAATGCTTCCAAATAGCGTTGATATACAACAAGAGCTTCTGCATAACGCTCGGCTCTCAACATGCGCCGTCCTAACTCAAGTAACAAACCAGGCGCTTCCGGACTGTCCGTATATGCTTGTACATAGGATAAAATCTCTTGCTTTCCCTGTTCTAGCGCCCCCCCGTCGAGAAGGGTCCTTCCCAACTCAATTTTCAACCGACGCCGCAGGCTATGCGTACCCAGTGATTCAATGCCATCACGATATAGATCGATGGCACCATCCAAATCACCGCGCGACTGCCGCGACTGGGCCTTCATAATCAAGGCTGAAACAGCTAGGACATCGCCCTGGCCCACCTCCTCAGCGAGTTGAGCAAGGACCTCTTCTGCATCCTCGTGACGCCCTTTTTCGATAAATATCTCACCAATCAAATAGCGGGCACGAGCCGCTAAGGTCGGATCGTAATCCCCCAACTCCAATAACGGCTTCCAAACCGAGATGGCCTCGTCATAGCGACCCGCACTATGTAAGGTTCGCCCCCAATCCAAACGATTTTGACCAGCCTGACGCTTATCCGCTAATGTACGAGCCAGATGGGCGAACAATTCGCTGGCTGCATCGAATGCATCTAACTGAAGATAGGCCGATGCGCGTAACTGCAATACCCTGGCCGAGGATGCAGCCACTTCATCCGGAAGCGCGTCTAAGCGATCCAGCACTCCCTGCCAATCCCCCCGCCGATCCAATAACATCGCACTCCAATAGGATCGACTCAGCGTATCGAGCAGCACGCCATGCACAGGATCCTCTAAAAAAGCGCGCACCTGATCATAATCATTTTGTGCAGCATATGTCCGAAGTAAAAAATCGGCAGCTTCGGCGCGTATAATGTCAGAAGTACCCGTATCCTGAAGAATCCTTTGAAAGATGCTGATAGCCTGAGAATGAAACCCATCCTCCAGCGCCATGCGGCCACGTGCCAAACGGGACGTGTCCGCATGACTGCATACAGCCATGCATACACCTAAAACGATCAGAAGCTGTTTCCACTTATTCATCATGACATTCTACTACGCAATGCTACCCCCGTCGGCGTATCCTGTCGGGACACCTCTGCAGGTGTACCAGACGCCACTAGATATCCTCCACGGTTACCACCTACGGGTCCTAAATCTATAACATAATCGCTAGCCGCCAATACGTCCAGATTATGCTCAATCATCAAAATAGTATTCCCTGCATCACGTAACCGGAATAAAACCGCCAACAATTGGCGTACATCAGCAAAATGTAATCCTGTCGTGGGCTCATCCAAAATATAGAGGGTCTGCCCCGTGGCTGTACGACTCAATTCCGACGCTAATTTTACCCGTTGCGCTTCACCGCCCGAAAGAGTCGTTGCGGACTGCCCCGTACGTAAATATCCGAGGCCCACATCCACTAACGCTTGCAGTCGCCTTGCAATCGCAGGAATATTGGCAAACACATCCAAAACGTCCGTGACACTCGCTTCGAGTATGTCTGCAATCGAATAACCACTGTAGGTCACCGCTAACGTTTCTTGATTGTAACGCCGGCCATTGCAACGCTCACATGTCACATACACATCTGGCAAAAAATGCATCTCCAGTTTAATTTGCCCATCACCCTCACATGCCTCACAACGACCACCTTTACGATTAAAACTGAACCGTCCTGCGTCGTAGCCCCGCACGCGCGCTGACGACGTAGCAGCAAACAATTTTCGAATCGTATCAAATGCCCCCGTATAGGTCACCGGATTGCTGCGTGGTGATCGGCCGATCGGAGACTGATCAATCTCGATGATCTTGTTTATGGCTGAAAGCCCCTTCATCTTAGAATACGCATGATGGTTCTCCGCTGGGATGCGCCGTAAATATTGCTGCACGCCACAACTGATTACATCGTGTACAAGTGAACTTTTTCCACTACCTGAAACACCGGAAACACACGTCATTCTTCCAACGGGAAATCCTACATCCAACTGCTTTAAATTGTGAATAGAAGCACCGTATATTTCGATCCACGATGTTCCTATTCCCAGATGGGAATGCTCCCATACACGTAACTCCTGACCACGTAGGTAGCGAGCCGTGATACTGCTACGATCCTCTAACAATGCTTGCACATCCCCGCAAAAGGTTACCTCCCCACCCGCAGGCCCGGCGCCAGGCCCCAAATCAACAACATAGTCCGCTTCGCGAATCATGGTCTCGTCATGTTCCACCACAACAACGGTATTCCCGCTATCACGTAACTGCTTCAGGATCCGGATCAAACGCTCATTATCAACTTCATGCAAACCAATGGTCGGTTCATCCAATACATAGAGCACACCACTTAGACCTGCCCCCAATTGACTGGCCAAGCGCAAACGCTGTGCCTCTCCCCCTGATAAGGTGCTTGTTTGCCGATCCAATGTCAGATACCCCAGCCCCACCTCTGCAAGGAAATGCACGCGCCGGCGTATCTCCCGTACCAGCTCATCCGCAATATCGGCTTCATGCGCAGAAAGTTGTAGACTTCCAAAAAATGTATCTACCTCCTCTACCGACTCTTGTAAGAGATCAACCAACGTAATACCTTGAAATCGACAGGCAGCACTGGCTGGCTGTAACCGCCCACCGCCACAAGCGACACATGTGCGTTTGTTCATGTAACGCCGCAGGTTTATACGAACCGCTTCACTATCCGTCTCGCGGTACCGCCGCCTCAAATTAGGGATGACCCCTTCAAACGGAACCTTACGTATACGCCCCCCCGTGCGACGCGGCCCCGTAACCTCCAACTCGACTTTATCACTTCCCTCCAGCAACACCTTCCGTATGTCAGACGAAAGGGCTTCCACCGGTGTACCGGGCGCAATCGAAAAATAATGCATAAATGCCTTGATGAGCCGACGATAATACGAAACCAATGCACGCCCGCCCATACGCCACACCGGAATTGCACCTTTTTCAAGCGCGATGCCAGGATCCGGAATCAGCAAGGCCTCATCAAATACCAATTCCATCCCGAGACCATCGCAACGCGGGCAGGCTCCGTGCGGACTATTAAACGAAAAATGCCGGGGGGTCAGCACCCCAAACCGAATCCCGCAAGCCGCACAATCCAGATCCTCGGAGTAAGTTTCTTCATCCCACGTATCCGTGTCAGGAGATAATAACTGCACGCGTAAACGTCCCTCTCCCTCACGCAAGGCCAGCTCAACAGAATCGGTCAACCGTGTGCGCATATCATCGCCTTGTAACACGAGTCGATCCACAACAAGCGCAAAAGACCGTGGCACCGAATGGCACTCGGCCTCCTCTAACTCCATAGATGCACCATCGACCCATAGCCGTAAATACCCCCGCTTGCGTAGCGTCTCCAGACCATGTTGCCACTCTGATAGCCGCGAAACGCGCGGTTGGGGACTTAATAAGACACACTTGGTACCGTCCTCATGCTGCAATAAGGCATCGACAATTGCCTCTGCCGGATACCGTTGTAAAACCGTGCCACAACCAGGGCAATGTGGAACGCCCACATTCGCATACAGCAAACGGAGAAAATCATGAATCTCGGTTGTTGTGGCTACCGTCGATCGCGGATTCGCACTTCCGTGGCGTTGCTCAATGGCAATGGCTGGAGAGAGCCCCTCAATCCGGTCTACCACCGGCTTCTGCAATTGATCCAGAAACTGACGCGCATAAGCCGACAGGCTTTCAATATATCTTCGCTGGCCCTCAGCAAACAATGTATCAAAAGCAAGCGTTGATTTACCAGACCCACTCACGCCTGTAATAACCGTTAGCTGATTCCGCGGTATATCGACATCAATGCAACGCAAATTATGCCCTGCGGCACCTCGCACGCGAATATAGTCTGCCATCGCGAACCATCCTTCCGCAAAACAGCTTACATTACACGGATTAATTGATACCGTTTTCGTCCCGATCGCAAAACCAGCAAACGACGATCAATAATCCATGCTGATGCAACGACGGCATCTACATCTTCTACACGGCGATTGTTGACATACAGGCCACCATTCTGAATCAAACGCCGCGCTTCACTCCGGCTCTTACACAATCCAGCCTCGGTCGCAACGACAATCACCGATTGCCCCGCAATCGCATCATACGGTAACGCGCAAGAAGGCACATCTGCAAAAACATCCAACAAAGCATCAGCATCCAGACCATCCATGGCTTCCCCGAAAAGCACCGCTGCGGATTGCTGCGCACGCAAGAGCCCTTCTTCGCCATGCACCCGGCGCGTAATCTCTTCCGCCAAACGCTTCTGGGCCGCTCGACGCTCGGGCGCCGTTTCTACCTCTGCCACATAGGTGTCGATTTCCGCTTCCGACAACAGTGTAAAGACGCGCATCAAGCGGATGACATCCGCATCCTCTACGCGCAAAAAATATTGATAGAAATCATATACCGACGTTTTAGTATCACTTAAATATATGGCATTGCCCGCACTCTTGCCAAACTTCTGACCATGTCGGTCACACACAAGCGGTAATGTAACGCCAAAGACTTCCTGACCACGTAATTTACGGACCAGATCTGTACCTGCCGTAATATTACCCCATTGATCACTTCCCCCCAATTGGACGCAACAACCTTGCGTGTCATATAAATGCAAAAAATCATATGCCTGCAAAAGTTGATAGCTGAACTCGGTAAAGCTCATACCGGACTCACTCTCTAGCCGCGTTCGCACACTATCTTTCCCCAGCATGCTTCCCATCCGAAAATGACGTCCCACATCCCGTAAAAAATCGATGAATGGATATTGGCGGAACCAATCGTAATTATTGACAATAACGGCTGGTGCTGTCGGATGCGCAAAATCAAGAAAGCGCTCCAGATTTTCACGAATCCCGGCCAGATTCTCCAATACCTTGTTCTCATCTAGTAAAGGCCGCTCGGCGGTCTTGCCAGATGGATCCCCAATCATACCCGTAGCGCCCCCGACCAAGGCAACCACCTTATGACCACAGCGCTGAAAATGCATCAATCCCATAATTGCAACAAGATTGCCCGCCTGTAGACTCTCGGCTGTCGGATCAAAGCCTGCATAAACCGTCAATTGACGTTTGCTCGCTTCTTGTTCTAATGCTGGTGATGTCGTTGCCTCTAACAGGCCACGCTGCCGTAATACCTCGATCACATTGTCCATATTTTCCATCGATCAACCTCAAAAACAAAGGGCGCTCCATTACCGGAGCGCCCTTATCCTATATGCCTTGAACGGCTTTAACAGATGCTACTCCTGGTCTTTGGAGTCACCTGGATGCCATTCTTCCAAACCACTGAAGGCCTCATCAAACGCGCCTGCCAAGTCAACCATGTTGTCGCCCGGACGCAAGCCTTCCAATATCTCATCCTGATGCTTCTCGAACTCGTCATCAGCCATATCCTTTGCCTTGATACTCAGGCCAATGCGACGTTCATTCGAATCAATTTTGATGACACGGGCTTCGACTTCCTGGCCGACATCCAGTGCATCGCGCACTTTCTCAATGTGATCATCGCTGATCTGCGAAATGTGTACCAGCCCGTCAACGCCTTCTTCCAGCTCTATGAAGGCACCAAATGTGGCAATCTTCGATACCGTACCCTTCACCAAACGTCCAATCTGGTAACGCTCGGATATGGTGCTCCAAGGATCTTCCGTGGCCTGTTTCAAGCCCAGACTGATACGCTTGTTTTCCGCATCCACTTCCAGCACGATGGCATCTACCGTCTCACCCTTTTCCAGTACTTCAGAAGGATGGTTTACCTTACGGGTCCAAGACATATCCGAAACGTGGATCATGCCATCAATGCCGTCTTCCAATTCAACAAAAGCACCATACGAGGTAAAGTTTCGTACCTGCCCCGTGATCCGCGTTCCAACAGGATAACGTGCCTGAACGGTATCCCAGGGATTGTCCTCGGTTTGACGCATACCCAAGGCAATCTTCTGCTCTTCCGGATTCACGTTTAACACAACGACATCCACTTCATCCCCGACGCCTAACACATCAGACGCACGGGCAATACGCTTCGTCCAGCTGATCTCGGAAACATGAACCAGACCTTCAACGCCTTCTTCCAGTTCCACAAAGGCTCCGTAGGGAACAAGATTGACCACTTTGCCCCGTAAACGGCTACCCACAGGATACTTCTCGTTAATATCGTCCCACGGATTTTCCGTTTGCTGCTTGAGACCAAGCGATACTCGTTCGCGCTCCAGATCCACGTCCAGTATCATCACTTCAATCGGATCCCCGACCTTGACCAGCTCAGAAGGATGCTTGATACGACCCCAACTCATGTCCGTGATATGCAAGAGACCATCCAGACCATCCAGATCCACAAACACACCAAAGTCCGTAATATTCTTTACATGCCCCTGGCGGACTTGCCCCTTCTCAATCGTGGCAAGCAATTCGCGCTTCTTCACCTTCAAACGCTGCTCAATCAAGTCCCTACGCGAAAGAATGATGTTCCGACGGTCTTCATTGATTTTGATGACCTTAAATTCAAATTCCTGATCTATCAGGGAATCCACATTATGAACCGGGGAAACATCTACCTGTGATCCAGGCAGAAAAGCTTCCACACCATTGACGTCGACCAGCATGCCGCCTTTTACACGCGAACATATAATACCTGTAACCGTACTACCTTCTTCGCAAGATTTGATTACCCGTTCCCACTGGATCTTCTGCTCAGCTTTCTCTTTGCTGAGACTGACCATGCCATCTTCATCTTCCATCTGATCGAGCAACACATCGTACTGATCACCAATGCTTACCGATGCGAGATCCGAAAACTCGTCCCCATCAATCACACCCTCGGATTTATACCCGATATCCATGAGAACTTCATCGTTCTGGATCGCAAGTACTTTGCCGGGAACAATTGACCCCTCACTGAAACTCC
Source organism: PVC group bacterium (assembly GCA_003567005.1). Taxonomy (GTDB): domain Bacteria; phylum Verrucomicrobiota; class Kiritimatiellia; order UBA8416; family UBA8416; genus T3Sed10-140. Next base: position 192 of record PXBF01000043.1, on the reverse strand, counting down.
GCAGGGTCTCGGAATACTTCTTCGCCATACTTGCGCGCTCTTCTTCGGAAATCTCCGGAAGGGCAAAATCAACATGAATCTTCTTATCAACCGTCAATGCCATACTGTTTACTACTACTTGTTAACGTTACCATGCACAGCCTTTAAGGATACATGTCACCTCGACACATTCCGGCCATGACAACTTAGAAT
>PXBF01000039.1 GCA_003567005.1 PVC group bacterium | reverse complement strand
GCATGACCATTATAGTGACCGCTTGAGCTACCACCTTTAGAAAGAGGATGCGTGTATACAGCGGCAACATGTCCAGCAAATTCCGGGTGCTTCTGAGGGTCTGCAAAATTGAATTTGGCATCGCGCAGCAACCCCTGATTGCCACCCGTGGCAAGGGTGGTCTGCCCTAATGTCGCAGAAACAAACTTGGCATTCGGGGCATTGAAATCATTGCGCAAGGCCGTAAGCAACCGAACAAGATTATCCTCGTAATGCTTGGAATGGGTACTATTTCGCATGTCCTTGTCGCCCTGCCACCAGAAGAATCCGACAACTTCATAGTCCGTCGCTCCCGGCACATATTCGTCTAGATTCTCTAGCACCTGCTTTGCACTTCCGATGTCATCATCGTACTGCTTGCCGGCATACCAGCCTGATTCGGGCTTAACATCCGTCATTTCGGGATTCTCCCGCGTGCCGCGGTACCCCGGCTCACCATCAAGCGAAGGCGTTCCCGGAGGCAACAGGTCCCACCCGAGACTCCGGTTACCAATGCAGCTTTTCAGAATCAACACTGGAGCATCGATGACATTCCCCAGATGCCAGCCAATTCCGATCTCCGGTCCAATGTTGGCACGGTCAATTGTCATCCATTCGTTCTTGTGATCACTAAAATTCATTACCCGCACATTACGTACATCTTTGCGGACGACCCAATTACCCTCTTCATTCATAAGATAAGGGTAAAGCCCTTCCTCCTTTACGGCATGTTGAAGCGAGCGTTCTTCATTACTCAAGGTACGGCCAAAGCCCAGCATATTGGATTGCCCCATCAGGATAAATACTTGAACCGGTTGATTCATGTCCGGCTCACGTCCATCATACGGTTCAATTTCTTTTGCGCGTGGATCTGGATCCCACCTCGAATCATCGGCCCATGCTCCACCAACCAGAAATGTACTTGCTAATATCATCCTACCCATACATTTTATAGATTTCATATGCACTCCTACCGATTTTGCGTGCTTCTTGCGTTGTCAAATAGAGCCAAAACACCACGCTCATTCACGTAGCGAAACGGTCTCAATAGTATATCGAAGAAAAGAACGATCACAACACCTAAACCAATTCGCGGCATGTTTTGATTGGACACAATCAACTCCTGCGATACAGTTGCATGCAATCTCGTAAAACAGGAGCCATACGTTATGAAAGCAGCAACTCTCTCTCCTTCTCCCCGCCTTTATGTATCGAAAGACACAGTTGAACACTTGTCCGAACAACTCCATACCCCCTTTTTACAAGAACAAGCAGAAAAGGTCATCAAACGTGCCAATACGTTGTGTAAAACCATACCTGTCAAAGAAGGCGATTTTCCGACCTATCAGCTCGGCACGCGTACCATCTGCAACCACGCCGAAGTTCTAACGGCGGCGTGGGTTCTGACGAAAAAACCGAAGTATCGTGATGCAGCCATGCGGCATATCGGGACACTGGTCAACTGGAATCAGATCAGTTGCGAAGCGAATACCCTGACACCAGCAGACACCGTTATGCCGTTTTGTCTCTCATACGGGGAACTTTGTACGGTCGTTGGCCTCATGTATGATCTTTTTCGTTCCGATATGACCGACGCAGAAGAACAGACTTTCAATGCGCTGCTGGACAAATTTCTCCTGCGTGCTGCGCTCAACTGCCTTCAATCGGCTCCATGGTGGGCCAACAAGGAGTGGTCCAACTGGAATGGTGTCTGTGCCGGAGGTATGGGGATCATGGCACTGGCAATTTACGAGGACCGCCCTGAAGCACAAAAGCTTATCCCATTTGTTGAGAAATCACTGGGCGAATACTTTAAATCCTACATCAACAATGGCGGCGGATGCCACGAAGGTACCGGTTACTGGAACTATGGGATGAATTACGCCATGCGCTATGTCTTGAGTTGGGAGAATGCCACTGGCAAAAAGCATCCCGCATTGGATATCCCAGAGATTGGACAATCCCTCTACTTCCCGCTCGACTTCACAGGGATCAGCTTTGGTGATAATGATGGCTGGCATCCCACAGCATTTTACTTTTTACTGGCTGAACGGCTCGGCTTGAAATCCGCAGCCATGAATGCCGCCGTCTACTTGGATCTTCCCCCGGTACGTCCGAGAAAAAACAAAGTCGCAGCGGATATCCTGTATGCCGCAAGCGCGATTCCCACACAGGAAAGTATCGACAAACTACGCGCTGCACACACCAAACGGAAAACGCCTGTTGCCCGTGTATACAAGGGCATGGATTGGGCTGCACTCTCCGACGATGAAGCCTTCCCTACCCTGCGCATGGCCGTGCGCGGCGGATCCAGCAAGGTCGCGGGCCACGGTATGCTCGATTTGCTCAGCATTCGCTGCCGCCTCAATCAAGAGCTCATGATCACGGATCAGCAGGATGGTGGCTACATGCAATCCACCTTCAGCAGACGCGGCAACGACCTATATGGACGCAGTGCAGCATCCAAAAGCACGCTGTTTGTCGATGGCCTGGGATGCGCGGGCGATGCCACATGCAATAGCACCGAAGTCGTCAAGGGGTCAAACTGGCTCGGCATCCGAATCGACGGCTCGCTGATCTATCTGCCCCGCTGGAAGCATGTGTTTATTGGACGCCTCGTCATGATGATCGACAAATCATACTGGCTGGTTGTCGACCGCGTTCAGGGGGCCAATGCCGAAGATAAACACTGGATCGAGTCGCGTTTTCATACAACCGCCGATGCAAAAGCCGGACGCCAAAGCGTCGCCCTGAAAAGCGGCAAGCAAAGCATGCAGATGACTTTTGCTACGTTGCAAGATAGTGCCTTGCTACCATCCAGCGGAATGCCTTCGCAGCCGCACATCCAGCCAACACAGATCTACCGCTGGATGTCGAAAGCACCTTCGGCCGATCACCTCCATGTGACGGCACTGATGCCAGGATCGCGTAAGCCAAAGATTGCTATCACCCGCACCAAAACCAACGGATTCCAACTAGCCATCACCGAGCCCACCGGCAAAACCCGTCGCATCAAGCTCACCTCTTACCTGCAGCCCGCGTAATCAGACTTCCGTCAATACGGTCAATAAGGTCCCACGCTCGAGCGCAAAACGTGGAACCTGCACTCGTGTAGTGTGAGACGTGAAACGTAAGAGATCGAACGTAAGAAGGGGAACGTGAAGTGTGGCTGCACCTACGCGAGCACAAAGCCAAAGCATATTTCAGCGTTCCCGCTTCTCTGCTTTCCGCAAAGACCGATTACTTAATGATAACAAGTGAGCCCGCGGGCGGTGGCTGATACCGCACCACGACAATGCCTGAACCGCCAGCGCCACCGTTGTTCCTACCATTACCAGCACCGCCACCGCCGCCACCACCGGTATTCGCAAGTGCACTTGCACCATTCTCTCCGTCACCGCCACCATGGCCTCCCGTAGCGGATTGGCCGCCGATTCCAGAACGACCGCCGCCACCGCCGCCAGCAGCATACGGAACCAAATCGCCTGTCGCAAAATTGTTTTCAACACCTGGACCGCCATCCCGTCCATCAGACGAATTAATACTATCAATACCAGGTCCACCAGCACCACCACCAGAAGCGGCACCTTGGCCCCACGTACCGCCCCGGGCACCACCATCATGGCCTTGTCCCGGCGTTCCTAAACCAGGATCACCTCCATCGGCAGAACCACGCGAGCCAGCTCCACCACCAGAACCACCATCCGTGGCACCCTGCGGAGCCCAACCACCACCGCCGCCGCCCTCAGCAATGATAGTATCAAAACTACTGTCCCCCCCTGTTCCACCACGACCACCGTTGCTTGTATTGACGGCACCTCCTGCACCGATCGTGATCGCATAACTACCTGCGGACAGGTTCGTCGAACCTACCAACATGCCAACAGCACCACCGCCACCACCAGCATCAGTTGGTGTGCCCGATGAAGTCGTGCCTCCAGCACCACCACCACCAACAATCAAATATTGCACCTCTTGACTACCGCTAACTTCAAAGGTTCCGTTGGAAGTGAAAACGTGCGCAATCCAATTGCCATCGGCATCAGAATATTGATTCGTCTGCGAACCGCCGGATCCAGCAAATTGTCCAAATGATGGTGCCCCACCCATAACCATACATAAACACAAGGCTAACACTGTCTTGTTCATCAACATACTCTCTCTCTTCATTTTGCCTGTACTCTCTTCCGCGCACGCAATACTGAACATGCCAAATTACTGAATCTTAAACATACTACCAGTTGCCGCAGGTTCATCGGCTATCTGATACCGTACCACGACAATGCCTGAACCACCGGCGCCACCGTTGTTCCTACCATTACCAGCACCGCCACCGCCGCCACCACCGGTATTCGCAAGTGCACTTGCCCCATTCTCTCCGTCACCGCCGCCATGGCCTCCCGTAGCGGATTGGCCGCCGATTCCAGAGCGACCACCGCCACCGCCACCAGCAGCATACAGAACCAAATCGCCTGTCGCAAAATTGTTTTCAACACCTGGACCGCCATCCCGTCCATCAGACGAATTAATACTATCAATACCAGGTCCACCAGCACCACCACCAGACGCGGCACCTTGGCCCCACGTACCGCCCCGGGCACCACCATCATGGCCTTGTCCCGGCGTTCCTAAACCAGGATCACCCGCATCAGCAGAACCACGCGATCCAGCACCACCACCAGATCCGCCATCAGCAGCAGCCTGTGGAGCCCAACCACCACCGCCACCGCCCTTAGCAATGATGGCATCAAAACTACTGTCACCCCCATTTCCGCCACGACCACCATTACTTGTGTTAACGTTGCCTCCTGCACCGACCGTAATCGCAAAACTACCTGCGGACAGGTTCGTCGAACCTACCAACATGCCACCAGCTCCACCGCCACCACCAGCATCGGTTGGTGTGCCCGATGAAGTCGTGCCACCAGCGCCACCACCACCAACAATCAAATATTGCACCTCCAGATCATCGCTAACTTCAAAGGTTCCGGTGGAAGTGAACACATGCGCAATCCAGTCGCCATCAGCATCAGTATATTGGTTTGTCTGAGAACCGCCGGATCCTACGAACTGCCCCGAAGCGGGAACCGCCCATACGGCAAACAAACTCATCGTCACCACTGCCAACAATCCTGCTCTCTGATTCTTCATCTTTTGCACTCCCCAGTTGTAAAACTACAATTCACCAACTCCGACAGTGGCTTATTGTGGCATCAAACCGCAAAAAAAAAGTATGTAAATTTGAGACATCGACTCTATCCTTTTCGGACATAATCATTACCCTCAGGCCCCGCCCCATCACGTAAGGGAACACCACAAAAAGCCGGAACAAGACCAGCGTCAATACGGTCAACAAGGTCAATACGGTCACCCCCCCGCAAAGCGTGAGACCTAAAGCGTGAGATGTAGAACGGAAATCACATGCACACAGGCGTGCAACCTGCCAAACCATCCGGATGTACCCAAGAGCCGATCATGTCCCGCTCTTTCTGTCGAACATCCTCAGCGCCCAACTGTCGCATGTCTGCCGTACTTCCGCTTCTTCTGTGGTTCCGCAGCGGTTCCGCCAGCCCCCACGTCAGGTTTTCTCCTGCTGCTGCAAGCGATATTGCCGGGGCGACATACCAAACGTCTCTTTGAATGTGCGATGGAAATACGTCGAGGATCGAAAACCGACAGCCGGACTGATATCAATAATTGGAAAAGTGGTATCACGCAGCAATCTTTGCGCCTCCACCAATCGTCGGCGGCGCATCTCTTGATTCACGCTGCTTCCTAACGCTTCCTGAAAACGCCGTTCAAGGTGTCGACTCGATATGCCCACTTCCGCGGCTACATCTTCAACCGATATGTCATGCCCTATTTTCGACCACATGAATTGCAAGGCTTCCGCCACTATGCGATCCGATGTTGCCAGCACGTTCGTGCTCTGACGTTCGGCGACACGACGCGGTGGTATGTAGACAGGATCCTTGGAAACCTGCTTGCCAGCCATCAGATCACCCAGAAGATCAAGCGCCTTTTCAATTCTACTTTCGTCGTCCATTTCGATAGACGTGATACTGGGGACCGAACAATCGCAAATATTCGTGTTGTTTCCTATACTTAAAACAGCAACGTCTTTGGGAACCTCAAAACCGGCAGCCTGAATAATCGGACAATAGCCCGAAGCCAAACGATCACCCGCTACAAAATAGCCAACCGGTTTGGGTAAACTTACAATCCAGTTTTTGAACTCGCGCTGCTTACGCTTATTCTTCGCATCAATGGACATCTCTGCACCTGTCTCGAATCGCGTCAGGTGACACTGCATGCCTAATGTTTCCGCTGCTGTATGAAACGCAACAAACATGGGTTCATATTCGCCCGCAGGGTTGCGTCCCCAATAGGCGACATGTTTGAATCCGCGCTCGCGCAGATATTGCGCAGCAAGCAGACCTGCCGTCTTATAATCGTGTAAAACAGCCGGAATAATCGCATCGTCAGGATGCTCCCACGATCCCAGCCGCACAACCGGGCACCCTTGCGCTTGCAGTCGCTCTTGTACAGGCTGCAAGTAAGAGGGTAACACTTGCGTAAGCAACCCATCCAAACGAATGCCGGCCGGGATTTGGTAATTGCAATAGCGTAAATTCACCAGGCGCCACTTACGCTTTTCTGCTCCCTCACGTAGCAAGGGCGTCGTATCGGTTAATAACCCGATGGATCGCTCCCATTCTGTGTGTAGCTCTGCCATACCTACCTCTGTTCCGCACGATTATCGTAAACCAAACATCTTCGGATGACCAGCCTAATGCATCTTTTTCTACGGCCATATGTGTGCAACGATTGCCACAATTTCCTGCAGATAGCGTACATCCATGTAATCAAACACGTCGCGTTGGGTTGCATCAATATCCAGTACGGCAACTACCTGTCCAGCCACAATAACGGGTAGTACCATTTCGGCCTGGGTCTCGGTAGAGCACGCAATATGATCAGACACGTTAGCAACATCATTTTCCAGACGCACCGACTGGCTGCGCACACAGGCCCCGCACACTCCACGATGGATATCAATGGTGAGACAACCATGCGAACCCTGATAAGGCCCTACCTTGAGCGTCCTTTCGTCAACCATGCGGTAAAATCCCACCCAGTTGAAATCAGCAAATGCATGAAAGATCTCGCATGCAATCGTAGACATGACGGCAATAGGATCATCTTCTCCATCCACCAAGGCCCTGATGGTCTGCAAAACCTCTGTATAGATCTTCTGTTTATCCATAAGCCATTCTTCCACCATGCCATCCGCAGCCCCGGTACGCCGTCCCCCCAAAACGGTCCCGACACCACAGGTGGTCGGGACGCGCTTAAACACCATATTATCTGACCGCGCCCTGAATCGCTTCCAGCGCTGCTCGCGCATCATCGTGCCACTGACGGTCTTCCTCTGTGTCCAGGATTTCTTCCAGCACAGGCACAGCATCCGCAGCCTTTTCACCATAATCAGCTAACATGCGTATAGCATGTCCACGCGGATCCTGACGAATCCGTGACAAGTGCGTTGCGTCTGATGCCGCTTCAATGAGCACCGGAATCAGGCGCTCGCCTGTAGGATCCAAATCCTTGGCTCGATCCATCACTTGGTTTAACAAAAATCGGCCATCTCCCTCAGGCGGATGCCGCAATACATGCAACCAGGCAGGCAGCTTTTCATCGGGGCTTACGATATCCTGTTGCGGATGGGCGGCAAGGATATTGAAAGCAGCCCGCGGCGCAGAAAAACCCGAGTATGTATGATGCAATGCCGCCAAGGCTGCGGGAAGGAGTTTTTCGGGATCACTTGTGATCCGCTGGAGTCCTCGAATCGCATTGAGTCGAACCCAATCATCTTCGTCGTCAACCAATTCCTGTAAGGCAGGGATTGCTTCTGCAGCCTGCTCTCCATATGTACGTAACGCAATGGAAGCGCGAACACGCACCCAGGGATGCTCATCTTCCAATAAGCGAACCAATACCGGAACTTGTTCCTCCAGCAAAACAGCGAAGGATTCATGCCCATCCGGTTCCCGACGATACCGCCCGGATTTCTGGATGATATGGGCAACCGTGCTACGAACGCGCCAATCCGCATGATCAGCCATGGACAACACGGCTTCAATCGCCTCAGGACCTCGATCCACGATTGCATTGCCAGCGATATGCCGAATATAAGCTACAGGGTCCGCCAAGGATGCCAGCAATGCATCCAGCGGCTTATCATCATAACGGGCGCGAAAAGCGGCTTGCCCTTGATCACTCGCCTCACGCACGCGTAATGTGTCATCCAACGCCGCAAATGCTATCGGACGCACGGTTGGCACGCGATCAATTCGCAGATGCTGGCGTTGCGGAATATGCCGTGTGATGTCGAGACCAACATCCAACCGGTTACCGCCGCCGCCTTGTGCCGTTGACATCACGGCCAGCACATTGCCTTCGGGCAGTAGTGCACCCATAGCAGCATCGTCTAATTCGAGAAAGGCATAACTGCCCCGCTGTCCGCGCACTACATCCACCACAAGTTGACCATTCAAGTAAATGCGGGTTTCAGCCGGACGCACTGTCCGCACCCGTACACGCAACCCTTCTCCTGCTGCGTCAGACACATCAAACCTGCGTCGAGCAGCCACAATTCCATCTCGATCCGCATCTTCCAGCCCCTCGTTTCCGGCAAGCAAAATCCGATCTCCCGCTACCCAATCGGCATCATCAAAATCCAACTGCGCCCAATCGGCCGGCAGTTCGTCAGCGGATGCAAGAATCATACTGCGCCACGGTTGGGGACCATATGCCTCAGGCGCGGCCAGACGCTCCCAGACCGGGGGACGCAACGAGGGCATCGGCTCCAGTAAATCACGCGCCCGTTGTCCCGGTGCCGTCCAATTCATGTTGGATATGTTCTTTAATTCCTCCCACGCTTCCCAAAAACGTTTCCCCTCATCTACATTCCAGGATACGCCCCCATCTGCAAAACGCTCTGATAGCCCCTCGAAGCGATCATCCCCTTCTTCACCAAGCATATGCTGCAAGGCTTCAAATTGCTGTAAGGCCAGAAATCCATGCTGCTCGTCAATGTAGCTTTCGATTTCCATAATCGTGTGGTCGACGGAGGCCCGTTGATTCGACCGTGCCGCTTGCAGTTGTGCAACGCCGCGGCGATCGGCATCCGTTTCCCAATCTGTCTTGTCCATAGCAGCCATAGCCGCATCAAAATCGTCCCATGCGCGGGCAAGATACAAGTCGCGCAAGTCGCGCACGCGTTCCGACAATACAGCCCTTGTGCTGAATACGCTTGGTTCTGCCCCTAAGATCCGCAGTCGCTTGTCGGGTAACGCAAATCCCAGTGCCATGCCGCCCGTGGTAAAATCGGGCCCCGAGTCAATGTAGTTAGAACCATCAAAGCGTGTAAGCGCCTCTTGATAGGGCAACAAGACAAAGCCTCCCTGCCACGTACGGCTCAAGTTATAATACCATGCTTGCTCGGCCATAAAGGTTTCCAACGCATCCTGCCCTACAAGAGCAGCCGCGAGAGGACCCCACGCTTTAGACCAGAAACCACCTGTGTGACCATGCTCACGCCCCCAGTAATGCAAAGCAACCGAGCGGGCAAATGCCTGGGCATCCTCATTACGTCCGGCCAAATGCATCAAAACCGCAGCAGATGCACTTGTGCCATTATTATCGGGCGCCTCTCCCGGCATGTGATCCCCATAGGGGATGTTGCCCGTCTGGGCAAATCGACTATAAAAATCCAAGGCTCGCTCCACTGTATCTGGATCTACATCAATACCACACTCTTGCGCTAACACCAGGGCGATGGCCGCCGTCACCCCAGGCTGATTCAGGTTTCCGTATCCGGCTCCAGGACTCTTGTGCCCCCAGGTTCCGCTCTTCATCTGCCCAAATGCCAATTCATCGGCAATCACAGTCAAGGTGTCCAGTACCGTATCATCTCCCGTAGCCAAGTAATATTCAGCCAGCAAAATACCGGCATATCCCATTGCCCAGTTATTCAAGGCCATACCAGGATATTCGACCGACGCGGTATGATAGGCCGCCCGACGTACAGAATCCATATAGGCGGGCTCTCCTGTTGCCAGCAACAGAAGCGCACCCATGGTCGTACCCATATTACCGCTTGTTGCAATCCGTCCGTTGGGTTGCTGCGCATCCATCACCACACGACTTGCAGCCTCCACGATCCGTGCCGATTTCTTGCAGTCATAGGGCCAACCCACTGCAAATGGCCCCATTTGCGGCAAGGGAATTTCGACAAGCAACTCCTCGTCTCCCCGCACCACCTGTAATGCTAATGGTTCGCCCGTTGCCTCGGCTTCGCCAATGGCTAGCCCCAGTGGTATCCGATACCCCGCTTCAGCACCAAAGCGTACACCATTGGCACCTATCACGAGATCACCAAATTCGAGAATGCCGTCAGCCGGCGAACCTTCCGCAATCGCAACAATTTGAAAGTGATACCCCCGCATCCATGCAGCCGCCCCCGTCGGTCCCATGTTCATATGCACAGAAAAATGTGCAGCGTGGGGTGAGTACACCACCGGTTGAATATCTGCTAACACCCCTTGCCATGAAAATCCTAGCAATACCGCAACTACCAGTCTCCAACACCCCGCCCGATTCACGCTACCATTCTCCATCATGTCTCTCCCTTATGTATTGTAACCCCGTTCGATTTATCCCCGACCTCGGCACGCCCGGTCCCCCAAAGCGGCGATTCTCGCCGCACTCCATTTTCACGGTCTCCAGCAGAGCCTACCGGTTCTTTCTGTCTACTTCTTTCTGTCTGCCCCTCGTTCGACTTTCGGCTTTCTGCTGTACCTCAACCGCTTCCAACATGCGACGTTTCACAACATCATAAGCCATCTTAGGACGTCGATACTCATCAACTACCCCTTTGTTATTCATTGTACGAGGGCGGTCACTCCACCGCTTACCCGTAATCCGGCAATCACAGAACTGCCAGATAAATGCTCCCGATACATCCGGATGATTCAAATACACCCGCAGAGATTCGTCCAGACAGGCAACCTGATATTCCTCGCTCCATTTGGAAGCTTGGCGCTGCCGGACCCCATAAAGGCCCCCGGCTCCAAACTCACTCATGATAACCGGCTTACCCTTAGCTCCACTTGCATCCGAATGCAACCACTTGAGCATCTGCTTCAGCCCCGGCTCCACATGGTCTGGACCACCAGCATACCACGCATCATATATGTTCCACGAAACAATATCAACGAGATCGAGACAAATATCTTTCGTACGCTGATTGGAGGCAAATGTGACCGGGCGACTCCCATCCCCATCACGCAGCATCTTCAGAATGCGCCGGTGTACAGCCTTGCCTTCTTTGGTAAGCGAATTGCATTCATTCAAGCAACCCCAGATCACAATCGAAGGATGATTAAAATGCCACTCGAGCATTTCGCGTGTGCTACCTGCAATTTGCTCGTCAAAAGCCGGATGCGTAAACTTCACCGACCGAGCATGCGATTCCTCCCAGACATAGAATCCCAACTCATCGCATAAATCCAGAAAACGCATATCATTGGGATAATGGCACGTACGCACCGCATTGCATCCCTGGTCCCGCATCAACTCCAAGTCGAGCGCCATCGCTTCGACGGGTATCGCACTGCCATAATGCGGATGATCTTCATGCCGATTATACCCGCGTAGCTTGAATGGCGTACCATTCATCAGCATTTTTTTACCTTTTACACTGATCTCGCGGAATCCAATGCGCTCGATAAGATCATCTACAATTTCATCACTTTCGAACAATAGCGTTTCCAGCTCATACAGATGGGGTGTATCATGTGACCATGGGTTTACGCTTACATCACGCAACGTACCTTTTAATAGTCGTTCCTGCCCCGGCTTAACGGTTACAGCCCCCAGATCCAACTCGAAGGCACCAAGCAGACACATCACATGCCGCTTTTCCGGAGCGTTACTCCAGTTTTTCAGCCGTACACGAACATCCAGATTCCATTTGCCCTTTGCCTTGCGCGGTGTCGCAAATACGCGATCAATATAAACGGAAGGAACCAACTGTTGCTCCACAGGGCGCGTGATGCCACCATACGTATAATAATCGTTCTCAATATGAAGAGCCGAGTGGTCCCCAAACGTATTGTCCACTTCCATGACAAGCTCATGCATACCCGCTGACAGACCCGAAATCAAAACATCCCAAGGCGTGAAAGCATCATAATGCCGTCCAACTTTGCTGCCATCAACAAACACGGTTCCGGTGTGCGATACCCCGCCAAAAACAAGACGCACGGCGGCACCTTCTACCGCCGGAATCGTGGTGCGATACCAAGCCTTGCCGCGGTAGTTTTCCAGCCCCGGCAATTGTTCCCAGGCAGAAGGCACCTGAATCGTGCGTGAATACGCTTTCGGCAACTTGGTTCTATCCTTGCGATCGCATCCCGGAACAAAATCCCAGCGACCATCCAGACTCTGCTGCCAACGGACGTCATGCTGCAAAAATGTACGAATCATTTCTTATACTCCTTTTTCATCCAATGCGCTCGGCTTATCTCCGTCACCCCGGCTCTCCCTGTCAAGTCGTAGTGCACGAAGGCGGACGCGCCATCCCAAAGCGGCGATTCAGTTCGCCCACTTATCCACCCACAAACCCATCCAAGTACAGTGATCCTCCTTTGCGAATACGCTACGGCGGGACAGGCGAGCGATAGCGAATCCCGACTCTGCAAGAGGGCGGGACCGCTCTGGGGGAGCGAAGCGACGGGGCACACCATCCAGCGCCCCCCAATACAACCATCACCGTCGATTCAACCCACATCTTTACAATAGCGCGCATCGCCCACTTCCGCCTGCAGATGATGCAACGCATCGCGCAGCTCACAAAAAACGCCCGCATATGCAGGGTCATGCACCACATTATGCATTTCCTGTGGATCCTTCTCCAAATCAAACAACTCCCATTCGGGTTCCATCCCAGTCAAAGACGCAATTTCGCGCTTGCCAGCACAATGAAAGGGTTGATCCGTTCCAGGCTGTCCACACCCATCATAATAGTAATAGATGAGTTTATACTTGAGGGTTCGGATGCCATAATGGGCCGCAACATTATGATGCGCTTCGTTCATCCAGTAACGGTAATACATCGCCTCACGCCAATCGGGAGGCGTGCTACCTTGCAACAGCGAACGGAAACTGCGTCCCTGCATGTCTGCAGGAATCGGGACGCCGGCCAGATCCAGAAAAAGCGGGGCAAAATCCACATTTAAGACAATGTCTTGATTGATGGATCCCGCCTGTACTTCCCGCGGATACCGCAAGATAAAGGGCATACGCAGGGATTCCTCATACATAAACCGTTTGTCGTACCAACCATGGTCACCGAGAAAGAAACCTTGATCGGACGTATACACCACAATCGTGTTCTCCTCGAGCCCTGCTTCCTTGAGATAATCCAGCACCCGACCAATATTGTCATCCATGCTCTGGACAACGCGCAAATACTCCTTGATATAGCGCTGATACGCCCATTTGCGCAATGCCATCTCCTCCATATCATCGGGCATTTCGCACTTTACGTCTTCACGGCTCATGTGAACGCCAACGCGCATCGCCGCCACGGAGGCAGCCTTGGCACGGTTCTCATACGTGTCATACAGCGTGTCCGGTTCCGGAATATCTTCATCCAGAAAAAGCCCGGCATGCTTTTCGTCCGAATACCAAGGTCTGTGTGGAGCTTTATGATGATATAGTAAACAGAAAGGCTTATCCGGATCGCGGTTATCCAGAAAATCGAGACACATATCGGTAATTACATCCGTAGCATAGCCCGGAACGGTGCGCTTAATACCGCCATCCTCCCCGGGGAAAATGAACGTCGGGTTATGATAATACCCCTGCCCAGGAATGACCGCCCAATCATCAAAACCAGTGGGTTTATGTCGTTCGCCCTCCCCCAAATGCCACTTTCCATATACGGCCGTCTGATAACCTGCATCCTGTAGAAGTTTGGGAAATGTCGCTAAGCAATTATCCATCGGGGTGCTCAGTGTCGTAACCCCATTTATATGGTTATACGTTCCTGTCAAAATTGACGCCCGACTGGGCGTGCAGATCGAGTTCGTACAGAAGCAGTTGTCAAACCGCATACCTTCATTGGCGATGCGATCCAGATTCGGGGTCTGGTTGATGCGGCTGCCATAACAGCTCATCGCATGCGAGGCATGATCATCTGACATAATAAACAAAAGATTCGGCTGCTGCATCAATGCCCCTTTCGTCTCATCTTTCTTACTGCACGATCCAATCGCCCTCAGGGTTAACCAGCAAATCTAATTTCACTGGAAAGAGGTAGTAAGGATCACCTCGCTCCAATGCACTACGAATCAGCGTTTGAAGCGTTGGTCGGGCTTGCGTGGTTAGGGTCTGTCCCTCCGGAAGCCGAATTTCAATCGGCTTGCCCAGATCCAGCATATGCTGATTCAGTAATATCGTCACAGGATGCTCCAGCTTATCGAACTGGATGGCATTTGCTTCGGGAAGCAAGCGCGCATCAATCCTAGCTTGCCCCGGTTCCGTTCCTTCTTTCGGCTCTCCTGCTAACCAGTACAAACGATTGCCATTATACCTGGTAGTGGTTGCGCTATCCCAGATCACTCGCTGTGGCAGTGGATCCCGTACGAATGGTTCTAACCAATGAACTGAATACGTGTTGGTCTGCGTCACGCGTGCTTCATCCCGAACCTCGAGCCACTCTTCGGGATCGGCATAAATCCGCTGCGGACGCCCTTGCCCATCGCGATCCATAATGCCATGCCCACGCCCGACATGCAGATAGGCGCTATGGTGGTACAAACCGGAGGCTTCACGCTGCAACGCACGCAACTGCATCGCATACTCGGCCGCAGCCGTATTACGATTATGGGCAGTATCGTGTGCTCCCATTTGGATCAGTAGAGGAAGATTAGCATAATTAACAGGCGAAACACTGTTGTGATGCCCCGCCGACATCGCTGCTGCCGCCCAACGATCTGCCGTGCGCGCACCAATCTGGTAAACACCATCCCCGCCCGCGCTGAACCCCATAATGTAAATCCGATTCGGATTGACGCCCTCGAACACAATCATGTTCTGAATCAAGCGATCATATAGAGGATAAGAATCATGCACAAAATGCAAATTCCACGTGTCGGTGACACCACGCGTTGCCACATAAATACCATTGGTTATCCCCCCCAGATAGTACGACTGCATATGTTGCCATTGGCCATCATTGAGCTGCGTTGGAGCCCCACCACCACCATGCAACGCAATAAAAAGCGGATAACCATCTGCTGGTTTTTCTCCTACCTTTGTATACGCATAGCGCTTGGTGACATCACCATGCGTCACAAAATCACCAGCATGCTCTTGCTGGCGAACCTCATCTTGCTTTACATCGCGCAGATAAGCGCGCCATACCAAATCGGAAACAACATCGAGCTCCTCTACCGCCAGATGCAGCGTGTCCGCTTCGAGCAGCGTCACCAGCGCATCATCCGCGAGAGATGCCTCGATTTCCGTAACGGATACAGAATCCGGATGCGAGGGCGCATACCGCTGTGTGACATTGAAAGCCGGAACCCCGTGATACTGCCAATTCCAAGGCAAGGGGAAATGCGTGTCAGCGGGCTCAAAGGAGGCCGCATAGATAGCATGAATCGGCACTTCCTCTTGCTGCTGTGAAGCTTTATTCACAAACCATCCCGCATTCAAAGGGCTGGGCTCTGCGGCACCAACGAACTTCCATGCGCCCTCCACAAACACTTCCACCCAAGTATGGTTACCGCTGCGATCCGCCCACAAAGGGGTTCCCACAACCCGCGCCGGAATGCCGATCGCCCGACACGCATTTACGAGCAAAATCGAAAGGCCCGTGCAGGAGGCCTTTTGCGCCGCAATGCTTTCAAATGGACTCTGGCAGGCCTTCGGACGCTCTCTGGAATACACAACACCATAATGAGGAAACAATTTTTCATTCAACATCTTGACCGCTTCTGCCGCAGACTCCGCCCCAGCCACCAATGGTGGGACCTCCTCGAATAGCCGTTTGCGCCAGCGCTCACGCGTTTCATCAAGATTGGCGTAAGGCAACACATCATTCAGGAATAGATCTTCGGGTACGTCTTGCGCCCATACAAACTGATCCTTGGCTTTATATGCATAACGAATATGCTCCGCCAGAAAATCAGTCCCTACTGTCTCGCGATCCTGATCCGGCATATGCTTGAGTATAAAAGCAGCGCCCGCATGCATACGCTCTGGAAGAAGATCCATCACTTCCGCATGCATATCCGCTGCATAAACGCGCCCCAGCACAGGACCCAACTGCAAGCCGAAAACGACAACGACAATACTGAAACAAAAACGACGACCTCTTACTTGCATAACACTATATCCTCATGATTCACTGCCCCATACGGCAATACCCCAACGAAAGGGTAACCCCCACTCGTGCTAGACGAACCGCGCTTATTCAACCGTCTTGCCGACTATCGCCTCGGCAAAGGCCCGCCCGAATTGGCCAAACATCTTTCCGGATCCATGGTAATGAAAACCTTGGTGCGAGAAGCCACGTGCAATTTCCTGTTCTTCCTCCGTCCGATCTTCCGCATCCATATCGCGCACTTCGACCAAACGATGATCCCAGTAGTTCTCTGTTAACACAGCAACAACGTTTCCCGCGAACTCGGGCATGCTTGCCGGTGCCGCCATGGCATCACGAAAGTTTTGATGGATGCCCTTAAAGCGTGGATTCGTGTATAATTCGGTCGGTCCACCGATACCCAGCACGCCAATCACAAATCGCATATCCGGTGCTTGCAAATCATTACGCACGTCGCGAATGAAATGCGCAAGTAATTCTGAGTACAGATCATACCCACCCGGCTGCCCCCGCTGCGGATATACGCCCGAATTGGTCATATCATTCCAGCCTTGAAACCAGACGAAACCTGCAATCTCGTATCCTTTGGCAGGATCATAATGCGGCGACACGGCACCGGGATCCGCAAGTACCTCGCGCACATGGGCAAGCATCTTTTCGTAATATTCGCCCACGGGATGGTCGTCCGTCGCACCACTCGGTGGACGAAAATCCCCAAACAGGGATTTGCCGCCCCAAGCGGTCTTAATGATCAGGATCGGCTCGTCCACAAAATCCTGCATGAAGATACCAAACGTATACTCCGGCCCGATACGGTCTTCGGCAACGCCAAAACCGACAGTCAACGGTCCGCTTTTCACGGTTGTCTCACCCTGCCTGTTTTCCGAATAATAGGCAATATGCACGCGGTCCAAGACGGGATAGGTACCATCCTCGTTGCGCATGCGTTGCAACAAGGGCTTTGTTTCCGGATCCATGCCAATATGATCAAAGGTCGAGCGGTGCGCATGTCCCTGCATATTCGACTGCCCCGAAAGAATATAAACTTGTAATGGACCTGCCTGCACCTGCACCTGCATGATCAATCCCCCTACTATCATTGCCATCCATGTTCGCATGTTGTTCTCCTCTCCTCGTTAGGTTTGTTTGCACCATCTATGTTTCTCATACCATCCTTTTCCCAGCCAGTCCGAACCAAAATACGATAGGTCTCGTGCATAGCAAGATGCGAATCAGCATCCCCTACTACACACTGAGTTCCGCATAATGGGCGCGATCCAATCCATAAAACGCTTCAATATGCTCTTCTACCGGAATCATATCAACCAACATTACCGCATTTTTCTGCAGCGTGAGATCGATAAGGGCAGATTCACTCCTCGCATCAACCTTTCGATACGCTACGGCCGGATAGGCCGATTCCCGTAGCAGATCCATATCGGATCTCGATGGATTACGTGCACGCCCCAGCAACTCCCATGTTCGGTAGGGATTTGCATGCTCTTCATCTATAAACAAGCTCCGTAACATGTATTCCTTACCAGTCATAGGCAGTTGCAGACGAAAGGAAAGCTCTTGTGATGAACGCGCACGATCATTCGGATTCCATAGCACACCTACGATGTGCCCATCGGCACGCTTGGTAAACAAGCAATGCTCGGAACGATGCAGGACTTCTTCGCCTAACTGACTGAAAAAACAAAACATGTGATACGTGGGTTTGGGAATGTCATGTATGTTGACGAGGCCAAAACCACCATGAAATTCCGCCCGCGGAATCGTCTCTTCGACAAACATATCCGATACAACCGAATACGACATCGTGTCCGCAGCTTGTCCCTCACTTACGGTGCGCGCCAAATAGGCTGCATTAAAGGGCAAATCATGAATAAGCTCATGCGTTGAAGTCGTACTATTATACTCGGTAATGTGCAAAGGGAGCCCGGGCAAAGGCGAACCATCGATTTCATCGCGCATTTGCGCGAACCGATTCGCCAAAAAAGTGGGTGGATGTAACGTGTGATAGGCGAACTCCCCTTTTCGCTCCGATGTGCATACCGGGTAGGCATGCGAAGTGACAAAATCAACGGGCACCTTGTTCTCACTGCAAAATCGCAGAAACGCATCAATGTGCGCATCTGTGCGTCCTGCTGTGGCCGGCCCCCCCACACGCAGGCCTGGATCAACAGTCCGAACCGCTTGAACCGTATGGGCATACAGTTTGTAGTACTCCTCCATACTGGCTGGCCAAAAACCCTCAAGGTTCGGCTCATTCCAGACTTCATAATACCAAGAGGAAATCTCGGATTTGCCGTAACGCTTGTGCCAGTGGCGCACCAGCGATTCGATAAGCTCCTGCCACAATCGATAATCTCGCGGTGGAGATGTATATGCATCCCATCTCGTTAAGGTATGCGCACTACTTGCCAGAATACGAGGCATAAAGCCAATCTCGACAAATGGCTTTATACCAATATCTAACAGACGATCCAAAATCAGATCGATATACGCAAAATTCGCCATGATATCGCCCTGACCAGACATCTGATCCACATCAAAACCGAGTTCGGGATGAAGGCCTACCTTGCTCTGGTTTGCCCAAGAACACAGGTCAGGTGATCCTGAGAGCAACCCATGGCAGCGGACATATTCCACGCCCAAATCGCGATGCGCCATTTCCAAGTGGCGCAGAACAGGCTCGTATAAGAGTGTCCCGAAATGCTCTGCTCCAACCACTTTGTTAAAATTGTGCTTGAAAGCAGCGCCCTTACGCTCGATATCTAAAAAAATTGGCATCATGATTTCTTGACGTCGGTATGAATCTACTGTCGCAACCAAATACTATTTGACAGTATTACGCAGCAAAAGCCACAAAGCAACCTACGAGATACCTTTTTTAGAAAGAAAATGGCAACATCACGAAAAACCAATGAGAACCTACAGGTGAAACGTGAATAGCAGAGCGCGTATTCAACGCATCATTGCAGGCGAAAAAGCAGATCGCTGCGGGTTTTGGCTGGGGAACCCTGCAAATGATACCTGGCCCATCCTGCACAAGTATTTCGGAACCGATGACAAAGAGGAACTGCGCCAGCGGCTTGGAGATGACTTCCGCTGGGTGCCTGCCGGATTTGGAGGGTTTCCCATACACAAGAGCGCGCATGGCGAGGCGGGGCCCTTCGCAGAAATCGAAGATCCCGCAGCCGTGGAAGACTACCCTTGGCCGGACCCGGAAGAACTGGATTTCAGCCCGATTCTTGCGCAACTTTCTCAACTCGGTGACGTCTACCGCGCGAGTGGACTCTGGACCTGCTTTTTCCATAACATCATGGATTTGTTTGGCATCGAAGCCTACATGATGAAAATGCTGCTGAATCCAGCGGTTGTGCATGCTGTCACGGATCGTGTATGTCAATTCTACTACGCTGCGAATGAACGCTTTTTCCAAGAGGCGGACCACCTTGTTGATGGTTTCTTCTTTGGCAACGACTTTGGAACCCAACTGGATTTATTTTGTGGTCCCACGCAATTCGATCAATTCGTGATGCCCTGGTTTCGGCAGTTTACCGATCAGGGACACCGTCATGGCTATCAGGTCATTCTGCACTCTTGCGGAGCTATCCATAAAGTAATCGACCGCTTAATCGATGCGAGGGTTGATTGCTTGCATCCCATCCAAGCAAAAGCAGCAAATATGGATGCACACAGACTAGCGCGCGACTTCGGGGGTAAGATTTCTTTTATGGGCGGTATCGATACACAGGATCTACTCGTACATGCCTCGCCGGCTGAAGTGCGCCGAGATGTGGAACGCGTCCGTGAAGCACTCAGCCCGCGCCTCATCATCAGCCCAAGTCACGAAGCCGTGCTACCCAATGTCCCGCCCGCCAACATACAAGCGATGGCGGAAGCTGCCACTGGCCAAGATTTTGCCTAGGTAGGCTCCGTCCGCTCGCGCGGCTCTTCCTTACGATCCATTGTACCCATTCTGTCAAGACACAGGATGATCCGTAGCAACCGCTAGCCTTTGCATGACAGGAAGTCCCATACCTTCGCGATCCGTGATCGTACAATACGGAAAACGGCCATGGCCATACGACAAAAACGCCCCTTCCAGCTCTATCCGGCTTTGTTGCGTGTGTAATATGACCGTATTCCCCTCCAGGGTTGTGCGATAAATATATGGGAGCATACGCCCCGCTTCATCATGCAGCGAAAAGCCTGTCGGCACCCCCTTGCTTTCCAGCTTTCCTGCCACATTACGATACCGCACACGAATCGAAGTCGCGCCGCTTCCGCGCATAAAGCCCGGTGTCGGCTGCATGCTGATAGCATCGACGACAATACCAGGCTTGACACCCTTTGCTTTGTGGACAAGTCGATCCGCAGCACGTGCCAATCTTTGTCCCAATACTTGCTGTTCCTTCCCTCCTATGTGAATCCCGTCATCCAATTCCAGATCGACGGCCGGAACCACATCTAAGCGTTTGATACGACGCGGTAGCATTCTTTGCTGCTCCTGGATGTTGTTCCACGAGATAGGATCTTCCATGCTGGCATGACGCCCAATTTGAACCATCACCCAAGGTAAGGATGCCTGGCCCGTATCGTGACGTACTGCGGCCACCAAGTCGACCATACGCCTCGTATAGTGTTGCACAGCTTCCCTGTTTGCATCACTTTCCCCTTGGTACCAGATTACACCAGCTATTGCCTGACCAAGCTTTTCATACCTTCGCAGCATAGCTCCATACAATGCATCGCCCCCTCTGTCACGGAGCGATGGCGACCATTCCGCCATACTGGTGCCACCATGCGCACAAGCAATAAGTCCCTGGGGCACCTTGGTTCGTTTGTACATCTCTATGCCGAACGAATGACCAGGACCAACACCCTTGATGGCACCAACACGGCTCTTTTCCAATACCATCTTGCGAGGCCGCCCAGGTCCGTCGCCATATCCATTGTGAATACGATCTACCGCTTCGGGCAAATGATGAAGCTTGTCCGCCGCGATACCCCATGCATCACGCATATAAAATGCGCGTACCATCGGGTGCGGTTTGCGAGCAGCCGTCATATTACCGATCCCCTCCATATTCGATTGACCGGCAAGGATCCAGACATCGCCCACAAAAACATCTTCTACCGCATGGCAGGCAAGCACGCCAGAACGATCAACAATACGCAATTCGACGCGATAAGGGCCACCAGAGCGAACACCCTTGAGCGCAAGGGAAAAACGGCCGTCAGCAGCATATCCAAGAGGCTTCCAACCAAACCCTTTTAAAACGCGCCCACGTTTAAGAACCCGTGCTTCTACCGCACCGCTGCCTTTACAACGTCCATGTATCCCAGCATTACCCATTCCATGTGCGTCTCGTTGCAAAACCTGTCCCGGCATCAACCCATGCAATATTTTCATTTGTATATCATTTCCCCTATTATCCCCTGTTCAACCGCAATACCTACGCTACGCCTATCAGCGCCCGCATGCACTCGCGCAATTCTTTGCAATGCCTTTTTATGTCACGAAGATTTATGCGCCAAGACCCAACCTATTTAGCCAATGCGCGCTTGATTTGCGTTGCCACAAACTGTCCGACAACAGCCCTCTCGTCGTCACGCCAGAAATGTACGTCATCCTGTTCACGCCATGCAGCTAGCTCCGGGGCTTTACGCACAAAAGTATTTAGATCATGTACCAGAATATCCGGATGCTGACGGATCACGTCCATAGCTGCTGCATTGAATATCAAATCCTCATCTTTTTGCCGTCCAGCATGCCCAGTGGGATCCGGCCAACGTCCCGTGCGGGTTTGTGGAACCGGTGTCGTCGTACACCACACCAGTGTGGCTCCCGTCTCTCGCAGCATTCCAATGATGCGCTCTAAATTGGCTTTGTATTCTTCCAGACTTACTTGATGTGCGCCAAATGTGTCAGTATCCGGATCATAGGCCTGGCGCAAATCATGCAACCCGAAATTGAATTGAATCATGTCCCAATGCAACCCCTCTTCCCAATAATGGCCGAGCCACAATGCCGTCGCCTGAAGCCCTCGCGTAGTAGGCCCCCCATTACCTTCGATCCGATAATAATTGGCAATACCCCGCAAGGCTGTTTTCGTGACATCATGATAATTCATGCTAATCGAATCCCCGATCACCAATACGCGCGGTAACGCGGGATCATCGATGGTTCGCGGGTCGACCAGCGGAAAAAGATCCAATTGCGTTGCGACGAACCGCTCGCCTACATAATCCCCGGCCAATTGAACGTCCCACAAACCTTCGGCAAAATCGGAAGCAGACGCGATCGTGCGCACGGTCACGCTTGCACGGGGTCCGCGTAGCCGCATGGGAATATCGCGCCCATCTATTGTTATCGTGCCGCCCCACTCTCGATCCGATTCGGGGTCAGGGGTACATACCCCCTGCAAAACATCCGGCCCAGATACAAAATCTGCTATTTTGTCATCGGGAGCCAACACGGTTACCTGCATAACCACAAAGGGATTTCCCGCTACAGCAGCTTGCATATTGCTTTCATCCAGATTTGTGACAACGACCTGCACGGGTCCTTCAACACCCATAAAACCGTTTTGTTCTACCACTTTGATAAACCGTGCATGGGGGGCCCATTGGACAGTGTGGCGCGATCGCCCTTCATCCGTCTGCGGATCAATGACCGTCTCTTTTAGCAGCTCGAATTCACGTTTATCCGCATTCACCTGAAAAGCTTTGCCGCGCACCCCATTCAAATCTTCTAAATCTGGATGCCCCCGGGAATCATTCATATTCAACCTATCTCCAGCATACGTGCAGCCCAGTCCACCAAGCATCAAAACGCCCCCCCATACCACAGCCAGATGTTTCGTAATGACACTCATGATTGGCCAGCCATGGTCTTCACCTCATCAAAAAAATATCATCAATGTCCACAGGACAGCTTACGTCCCACGTCTTACTTCACACGTCCCACCATCCCCCATCCGCTCCGCCAACAACAGAAAGACACTCGCAGTCCAAGTATAGGCAGGATCGCGTAAAGCTGCACCCGTGACAGCATCAAAATTTTCGGCAAAACCACTCTTGGCACAGAGTTTACAAAATCGTTGCGCGATGTCTTGTGCAACCGCATCAAACCCGGAGCGCTCCAATCCAACAACTGCCAGATAGGTTGATGGGGCCCAGATCGGGCCACGCCAATAGCCATCGGGAATGTAACAAGGACTATCAACCTTTTCGGTCGCCAACCCCCATTCAGTCAAATGTTCAACCATTCCCGCCTTTAGCTTGGCGCGCAGCTCTTCCGAAAGACGCTCTCCGAGAATGAGCGGCAACCAAGGAATCAAACTCTGGCATTCTACGACGTCTCCCGTATTTCCCAACCGTGCGGCAAAATGGTCCCCTTGCCATAATGCCGCCATGAGGCCCGCAAACAGCGCATCTGCACGGTTTTTCCATGTATCGGATGCAGCCGCCTTACCCAAATCGGTTGCCAGTACCGACAACGTATCCATCTGCAGTACTAATAGGGCCGAAAGATCAGGAGACACCAAAGGCACCCCCTTCGAAAACATGGTACTATTATCCCACCCGCTGTCATTGCCATGCAAATAATAAGGCAAGCAACGATAGGAGGAAAGAGTGCCTTCGACGGGTTCTAACACGCGATATTGCATCCACCAGTCCGCTTGGCGACCGAGAGAATCATACATCGTCTCCATCACATCCCTCGAAGGCTTGGCAGGTAACCGCTTCAGAAGCTCTTGCATCGTGAATCCATGCACAGGTGGTTTGGAGTAATTATAGTGCATCTCCATGTCATTGAAGGCGTCAGTATAAGCACCATATTCATCCTGATGATCCACCAATGTTAGCATTTGGTCCATCGCAAGCGCAGGATGCGCTTTGGCCATGGCCATGGCATTAAAACACTGGTCCCAACTCCACACGTTGTTCATCCAGTTCTTCGACATGAACATGGTCGGACGTTTCACCAGTCCGCAGGGAGAAACCGTGGATGCCCAATCGACATATATGGCCAGTTCTTGTGTTTCTTGCAAGGACGGCGCTACGGGAATAAAGGCATCATGAAAGGCACGAAATGCCGACTCGGCTTCCGCGAGGCAGGTTTCGAATGATGCACGCTCCAGACGTTCCCAACTACTCCAGAATTCATCAATGGCCAGTTCCCATGTGCCGTTCTCGCCATCCGGCTGCACAACAAGGACTGGTTGATCATGATCCAGCCCTTCCAGCATGCTGAAATTCCCACCGCCCTGGTGTTCTGCCAGATTCTCCAGATCTTCCTCTTGCGCCACATAGGCCCCCAGAAGTTGCAACGTTCCCGCAAGCGCTTCGAACTGATAACGACGAAAAGCACGGCGAATATTCAATACTGCCAAGTTATCACCATTTTCATACGCCACAATCCGCTTGCCCGTAAACATCGCACCGAGCCCCTGGCCGCGCAACCGTATCGTATGGGGCCCCGCAAAGCAGATTTCAATACAACCCTCTCCGGCCCTGCAAAGGAGCTGCGTGGCCGTTTGCTCTACCCTTGGTGTCATACGCTGACCGTCTACCACAGCTTCTATGCTGAAAAGATTGTTCGCACGCATATGGTGATTGCGCACAAAGAGCTGACGCTCGCCCGCAGGAACCGAAAGCGACATCCACGACCCGAAAGTACTAAAAGGAACTTTTTCTATTGCATACGACATACACGCTTCTCCCAGCAAAACAGCAACATCATGACCCAAAATATCACTTTTGCGATGCCGATCTGCCATTGCAAGCAGAAACGGTCCCTATCATAGCTTTTCATTGTTTGCTTTTCACTCTTACGTCTCTCTGGTATGCATGTACGATATGAATGCAAAATCAAAATGTTATCTTGGCACGGTTTGTCTGGAACGCACACGCTGGGGAAAACGGCAACCTTCCTTCTCTGTCAGTGATTGGCTTCCTCGTTTTCAACGCGATGGATTCGATGGAATCGAACTCTGGGCGTATCATTTTACTCGCGCGGACGAGGCAGAACAACGGCGTCTCCTGGCAGCCGCACCCATAGCGATCTACAATAGCTATGTCCCCTTTACCGATGAGGCCGCGGCAGACCGCCAGCAGGAAGCCGCAAGTATCAGCAAACTGCGTGCAGGCGCCGTAAAGTTCAACGTTGGAAATGACACCGCTCTGCTATCTACCTACAAGCGTAATCTGCTTGCATGGGCAGAATGGCTGCCGGCTACCTGCCAACTGCTTTGCGAATGCCATCCCGGTACCCTGCTCGAAACCCCGGACGCCGCTTATTCGTTTCATGCCGACCTTGATCCGGATCGCTATGGTATCATCGTGCATGTCGGTAATACTACTGCTAAAGCGTTGGAAACATGGTTCAACACCTTTCGTGATCGGGTACGACACCTCCATATCCAATTTCGCAATGCCGACACCGATCCGGGCGATCCAGCTAAGCGTCCTGCATTAGACGCCTTGTTCGAGATTGTGCGCCAACACCAATTTCACGGCTCCGTCACCATGGAATTCACCCGCGGCATTGGGAAAGAGGAGAATATCGAATCGCTTTACCGGAATGCCTGCTCGGACATGTCTTACATAAGGAGACAACTTTCATGTTAAGCATGCTTTATATGGCAGCAGGCCATGCCCGCCTTAGCCCCGATGGCCCACTCGCGCATGCACTCCGTGAGCTTGGAGACTTACACATTGTAGAGAACGGAAATCATCTCACGGATGATCAAGCATTAGAACAGATGCAAGCAGCCGACATTCTTATCACGCACTGGGCTGGAAGGAAAATACCGACCAGCCTGGCACAGGCTCCCGGTAACGTTCGTTACATTGTAAATGTGGGCGGCACCTGTAAAGCTACCGTACCAATCGAGATTATTCGCGCTGGCATTCCCGTGACCAATTGGGGCGATACGCCGGCACGCGCAGTAGCAGAAGGCGCCATGTCCCTTTTGCTGGCCGTCCTGAAAGACCTACGCCCCCGCATCGAAAAACTCGCCCAAGGAAAAAGCGCAAACCTCCGGCAAAATGGGTTGACCGCTGGCACCCTCTACGGCACACGCGTCGGGCTGTATGGCTGCGGAGCCATTGGAAATCAGTTTGTCAAAATGCTCGAACCCTTCGAACCTGATTTGTATGTTTTTGATCCCTACGCCACCGACCTCCCGCATGCCTGCCAAACGGTGGAAAGTCTTGATGCACTCTTTCAAACCAGCGAAATTGTTGGTATCTGGGCGGGCTGGTCCCATGAGACCGAAGCATCTGTAAATGCTGAACGCCTCGCAATGCTGCCGGATCATGCGATCATCATCAATGCCGCACGGGGCGAAATCATCGATCAGGATGCGCTTTTTGCAGAACTACAAAGCGGTCGATTGCGCGCAGGCTTGGATGTATTGGAGCGCGACAACTACTTTCCCGATGGTTACGACGCCCACAAATGGCCAAACCTCATTTTGACCACGCACAACATCAATGTCTCAAGTTGGCCCAAGCGCCCACCCCATTTGACGTATGGCGACAAAGTCGTGCTGGACAACATCAAACGTTTTCAAGCTGGGCAACCCCTGCGGTTCGTTATGGATGAAACCCGTTATAACATCAGCAGCTAAGCTTTTGCCTTGCGGTACTGCGCCGGACTCATCCCTGTTACCTGCTTAAAATTCCGATACAGGTTTACGGCATCCTCAAAACCACATGCTAAAGCAATGGCCGCAACCGGTTGACCGGTCTCGCGTAGCATTTTCTTGGCCTTTTCAATACGAATGCGCGTTAAAATCATATAGGGCGTATGCCCTACATCCTGTTTGAAGGCTGTATAGAGTCCCGATTTACTCATCGAAGCCACAGCCGCAATGCGATCAGTGTCCAAAGAGCTGGCATAATGCTCTTGCATGAACTGTATCGCACGGCGTACCCGCGGATGTTCCGATGCCATCGTATCCGTACTGCGCCGCACGGCAATCCCGCTGGGCGGAAAGATAATGGGCCCTTGTGGCTTGGCTTTCCCTTCCATCAGATCGGCCAACAAATTGCATGCAGCCGCCGTGATCCCATCAAAATCGACAGTAATACTCGAAAGAGAGATCGTGGTGCTATCACGGAAAATACGCATATTCAGCATGCCCAATACCGCAACCTCGTGCGGAACATCGATCCCTTCCGCGAGACAAGCCTCAATCACTTCCACAGCGGCCTGATCATTGGTAGCAAAAATCGCCAAGGGCTTGGCAATGCTGCGCAAGCGACTGCGTAACCAAGTATGCCGATTTTCCCATGTGTCCGCATCCCTTTTGCACTCTGCTTCCCATAGAAGACGTATGCTTTGCCCTCCGTGCTCTTGTACACATTTCTCAAAAGCGTGCATTCTTACCTTTGCCGCCTTTAAGGACAAACCATACGAATAATAGGCATAAAGACGAAAATAACGCTCGTCAAAATGTAGCGCCGCCAGGCGTCCGGCCACTTCATCGTCCTGACTCACAACCGGAAGACCAAACTCCGGATAATTCTCGTTCATCGACACCACTGGACAGTGGATCCGATCAAGAAACCGATGCTGTGCTTCAAGATTGCCCCCCAGTAACGTTATGACCCCATCCCCTGACCAACGCTTCGGCAACTTGCCCGAAAGGACTGTCTGCAAATCCAGATGCCAACCATGCTCGGCGGCATGTCGGGCAGTCCCATTAATGATGTCCTGATGCCACCACGGAGACGCAAATAATACCCGCTTGGGCAATTTTTCTTCCATCGTCTCTCCCGCTCTTATTGAGAACAGAATCCATCACCCCGATGATGCTACACTAGACTGTACCTTCATGTTTCACATACAAGATTTTGTGGTTTCGCCAACGCGCTACCACAAGATAATTTCAATAATCAATATCCAATCCCGACCTCTAGAGAGTCGGGAAATGTCCAATGTCCAAATACAGGAGTCTCAACTTGATCGGTTGGATATTCCTTGTT
>PXBF01000154.1 GCA_003567005.1 PVC group bacterium | reverse complement strand
TGGTTAGAGTAGAAGCTGGGATGGGGGCTCTGCGGTTGGCTCAACGTTTGCTTCCACTGGGATAAACCCAGTGGGCAGCGGGAGATCCCGCCGGGCTTGTCCCGGTGGTGCATAAAGTTACGGTTCAGGAGGTTTTGTGAGTGCTTATCATTTTCCGGCGGAGTGGGAGCGGCATCGGGCCACGTGGTTGAGTTGGCCGCATAATGCGGAAACTTGGCCGGGCGAACGTTTGGCGCGTGTACAGTCGGTGTACAGTGAATTTATTGCTTTTCTGGCACAGGGCGAGGATGTGCACGTTTGTGTGCCTGATGTGGCTACTGCAACAGCACTGCAACATGCCTTACATGAAGAAGGTGTACACACGGAGCGCATCTGGCTACATCTGTTTCCGACAAATGATGCCTGGTGCCGTGATCACGGTCCCTGTTTTGTTTTCGATGAGGGGGGGCACAAATGCATCGTGAATTGGGGCTTTAACTCCTGGGGTGGCAAATATCCGTATGAGCTGGACGATCAAATTCCGGCGCGTGTTGCTGAAGCGCAGGTGTTGCGCTTACTGGAGCCTGCAATGATTCTGGAGGGTGGTTCCATCGAGGTAAATGGGGCTGGGTGCTTGCTTACGACGACCACATGTTTGTTAGCGCCGACACGGAATCCGGAGATGTCGAAAGAGGATATAGAAGCGGCATTGCAAAAGTATTATGGGGCGGATCAGATCGTTTGGTTAGGTGAGGGGATTGCCGGGGATGATACCGATGGGCATATCGATGATATCGCCCGGTTTGTAGCAGCGGATCATGTGGTGACGGTAGTGGAGGATAACCCGGATGACGATAATCATAAGCCCCTACAGGAAAATCTGGAGAAACTGCAATCGGTTCGTTTAAGGGATGGCAGACCGTTAAAGATCACGACCTTGCCGATGCCGGAGCCGGTGTATGCTGAAGGGTTGCGGCTTCCGGCATCGTATGCGAACTTCTATATTGCGAATGCGGGTGTGGTGATGCCGTTGTTTGGGTGTGCGCAAGATGAGGAGGCCTTGGATATCTTATGTGGGTGTTTTGATCGTCCGGTGGTTGGGTTGCCAGCGCGAGATCTTGTGTATGGGTTGGGGACTTTTCATTGTCTGAGTCAGCAGGAGCCAGCTGTGCGGAAGGATGTTTGACAAGATAGGTTTCGCTTATTGTGCGGCCTTGGCAGCATATTCATGGAAGAGGCGGACATAGAGCTTGTAGTCTTGCAGTGATACACCGGGTGGCGTTTGGTGGTCGCAGCTTATGAAAAATCCTCCTCCGGCGGCGATGGGCAGCAAACGTTCGAATTCGGAGCGAATCGCATCTTCGCCTTTGTGCATGACGGTTTTGTCAAAAGCTCCGATCATGTGCAGGTGCGGGTGGTTCTGCCTGATTTTTGCCACATCGACACCGGCCATGCGTTCGAGAGGCAGAAACCCTTGCACGCCGACGCGCTCGAACCACTGAATGGCGGTTGTTACATCGCCGTCGGTATCCACGAATGGGATACAGCCTGCCTCCAGGATGCGGGGGATCACACGCTGGTAGTGGGGAGCCATGAACGTATCAAATTGCTCTTCTGAAAGCATAGGGCCATGGTTGTAGCTCATATCTTCAGCGAAGGTCATGAAGTCGGGAACACAAATGGAAAAAATATCTTCGATGACCCGCAATTGCCATTCTGCCAGATCATGGTTCATACGTTGCATGAGTTCCGGATAGTCGTAAAAGGCGAACATGTGCCCTTCGATGCCGAAGAGGGTGCGTGGAAACCAGAAAAAGCCTTCGAGCGTGAACCAGATCGCGATTTCTCCGGTAGCCTGCCTCGCAGCCCAGCCTTGCCAGAATTCACGATTTACACAGTTTTCTGGAAACAGGAACGGGCGAAGTCTGTCGTAGTCGGCCTCATTCTTGATGAGGCCTGCACCGTGCGATGCTGGCCTCGGACACTCTGAGCTGCGTGGACGGATCCAATCCTGCACGAGCAGATCCAATCCGAAGTATTCGCAGATCTGGTAACGATCAAGATTTGCGGGAAGTCCTTCCGCATGCCAGCGGTCAAGCGTCTGGTCCCACCAGCCAGCCCATTCAAGTACAGGGAGCCGGTCAACAGGCTCAAAGTGCAATATGGCTTGAAACCGCTCGCGATTGTTCATCTTACCTCTCTGGTCTGTTTGGTTTTGTCTGTCTTGACGCTCACATGTTAGAGGCGTGGATTCCAATCGTCGTTTTCTAATGTGTCGCCAACGGTGAGGCTGTTGAAGTAGGAATCCGGCAGGATATTTCTCTGACCGTTGAATGTGCTGCCTTCAGGCATGTAGGCGCAGGTCATGGCAATGCGGCGCCCACGGGTCATGTTTGCACCGGCCCCGTGCGCTGTCAAACCGTTGTGGAAGCTGCAATCACCCGGCTGCATAGGTACGGCAACGGGATCAATTTCAGCCATTTCCGGATAGACGTTGAACAGGTCAGCAAGGTTTTGCCCGATGCCTGAATTGTCATACCTTGCCAATCGGTGGCTGCCAGGGGAGAACCACATGCAACCATTTTCGAGTGTTGCGGGTTCAAGGGCAATCCAGATCGAGACAGCGTTCTTGGAGTAGAATGACCAGTAGGGATTGTCGAGATGCCAGGCCGTGGGATTCCCGAATGGTTCTTTTATGAGTGCTTGATCGTGCCACATGCGGAACTTGGTGTTTTCCAAGGATTCGAGCATGGAGCCCAGTTCGGGGCTTAGCATGTAGGACTTCACGCAGTCATTGATGCGCCAGAGATTCAGGCGTTGGGTGAAAACCTTATCATAGTATTTTTCCCCGTCGACCATATCAGCTCTATCTGTGGACACTTTGCGCCGTCCCATGCTCTCAACGGCTTCCATCACGCCAGTCTTGAGTTCTTGGACTTCCTGCGGATTCAGGAAATTGCGATGTAGCACGAATCCATCGCGCTGGTAAGACTCGATTTGTTCTGATGTTAGGTCGGTATTCATATGCATCCCCATTATTGTTTATTTGTAAGCCGGTTAGATACCATCTGGTTGGTTAATATATGTATTATGATTAATAAATACTTTGCATATATTGATGTTTTGATTTACACATATTGACCTATGAATGCGTTCAGGACTTATCATGTAGACAAAGAGCGCACCAGCCTCGAGCGATTTGGAATAGCGATATCTTATCATCCGCATTACGTGCAGCAGCGGCCGGATTATCATCGGGTTGATGCTTTGCTGGTCACGTTTGTGGCAAGGGGCAGTTGCAGGCATATGATTGAAAATGCTGCGTTTGAGGCGACGGAGGGGAGTGTGGGGGTTACCCGCCTTGGGGAGGCTCACACGCTGGTAACGCGAGCATCGGGAGTCGATATATACAACATTTTCCTTGATCCTGTCCGTCGCCCATTGCCACCTGTTCATGCGTTATTGTACAAGACACAGCAGATTCTCTTTCCACCTGACAATGCATTCCGGACACGACTTGACCGGTCGGTTCATTTTCAGCTTCCCGATTCGCAAGCGTTTCGGCATTGCCTTGAAATGCTGCGCTATGAATGTGCGAACCCAGCGAGTGGCTCGGAAATTGTTATAGAGTCGTTGCAACGCATTTTTGTGATCTTCTGTTGTCGTGCGGCGCATGATTCAGGGATTGAACCAGCGCAGCCTCTGGGCCAGCACGTTCCACGTTGGGTGGTGGATGTATGCCGCTATATGGATTTGCACAGCGCGGAGGCGATCACATTGAATGGTTTATGTAATCGTTACCGGTTAAGCCGGGGGTATTTATGCCGGGGTTTTAAGCGTTATACTGGCGTGACCTTGCGGGATTATCTCATAAATCGTCGGCTAGAATATGCTAAGCAAGCTTTGCGTAGCACAACGGACAAGGTTCTCTCGATCGCCCTGCAGGCGGGGTTTAATGATCTGACACATTTCAATCGCACTTTTAAGGCGCGCATGGGGCTTACCCCCACGGCATATCGGCAGGTTGGCACCATTAGGGCAAAGTAGTCAGGAAGCACCATGACAAAGCTTCATATGTGCCTCGCGGAAGCGAGCATAGGCTGGTACATTTGGGCAATAACTGGCAGTGTGTTGCTGAAGGGGCAATCGCCTACTGAGAGAAAGGATGAACCATGAGTTGGAATCCGAGTTTAGACCCGATGTGTCCGGATGCGGTGAGCATAGATGCGATCGAGACGGTAATTGTGCCGCGAACGCGGGATTTGGGCAGTTTCGAGGTGCGGCGTGCGTTGCCGGCACCGCAGCGGCAGATGGTGGGGCCTTTTATTTTCTTTGATCAGGCTGGGCCTGCTGAGTTTGTGACAAATCAGGGGATTGATGTGCGCCCACATCCGCATATTGGACTGTCGACGGTGACCTATCTGTTCAAGGGGGAGTTTCATCATCGGGATTCACTGGGCTCGGATCAGATTATTTATCCGGGCGAGGTTAACTGGATGACGGCTGGGCGCGGTGTGACGCATTCGGAGCGCACGAGTGTGGAAACACGGCAGCATCCGCATAGTCTGTTTGGTATTCAGACGTGGGTGGCCTTGCCGGAAGAGACAGAGGATGCACCTCCGGACTTCGAGCATTATGGGAAAGAGGCGCTTCCTGTCATCGAGGACGAAGGTAAAAAGTTACGGTTAATTCTCGGTTCTGCCTATGGTGCAACGTCACCCGTCAAAGTTTCTTCAGACATGTTTTATCTGGATGTCTCATTGGAGGCCGGGGCAGTGATTCCATTGCCGGATAATCATGAAGATCGCGGCATCTATGTTTTGGAAGGAAGCATCTCTGTTGCGGGGACATCGTTTGAGGCTGGTCGGATGATGGTGTTTCGTCCGGGAGACAAGGTTGCAGTCAAGGCAGAGGATCAAGGTGCAAGGCTGATGATTCTCGGTGGTGCCACGTTATCGGGGCCGCGTTATATCTGGTGGAACTTTGTGGCATCTTCGAAAGATAAGATCGAGGATGCCAAAGAGGCCTGGCGTCGGGGCGATTGGCAAAACGGCATGTTCCAACTGCCGGTTGGTGATGACGAGGAGTTTGCGCGTTTGCCGGATGGTTGATTCACGCTCTTTTGGGTTCTGCTCGTTCGCGGTACTACGATTCCGGTATCCAAGAATCAAGTGCGATTAGTCGTATGTTCATAGTATGTGCATATGCGTCACAAAAGGTATGTGGCATGCTTGCACGCGAAGATGAGATGCGGAGTATGCGCGATGAAACGCGGACCTCAAATATGGATTGTTTTGGCGACACTAACACTTGGCGCAGGTGGCTTGGCCGGCCAGGTGTTATTGTGGCGCGAGCTTCTTGCCGTGTATCAAGGCAATGAGCTTATTACGGGTATTATTCTGGCTAACTGGCTGTTTGCGGAAGCAGTTGGAGCATTTTGTTCGTCGAAGTGGCGCAGGAAAAACAAGCATCCTTTTCCCTTGTTTGCCTTGTTGAGCTGTCTCTTTATTTTGTTTTTGCCAGCGTCCATGGTGGCGGCCCGGTTGGTACGCGGATGGATGCAGATCGCAATCGGGCAGCCGGTTGGCCCCGTATTTATTGTTTTGTCGTCAGCTCTCATCCTGGCCCCGGTTTCTTTTTTGCATGGTGCCTTGTTTCCAGTGATGGGACGTCTTTACAAACAGGATTTATCCGTAACCTCTGGACGAGCCGTCGGTAAGCTTTATGTTTGGGAGTGTTTGGGTACGTTGCTAGGTGGTTTGGGGCTGGTGTTTTATCTTCTTTCGGGTGGGCATGGGTTCCGCCTGGCGGCGGTGATTTGGGTTGCGACTGCGGGGGTGTTGCTATTCAGGACGGGTGTTGTGCGCGGTGTGGTAGGTTCCGTCCTACGCGTGTTTTTTGCGGGATTGCTCCTATTGGGGGTTCTGGCTGTCGTGGATGGTGCTGATCGCTTGCATGGATGGTCACAAGCGCAACAGTATGCGCCTTTCCCCGTTCTAGCTGGGGTTTCTTCTCCATATGGGACGTGGACCGTGTTGTATAATGAAGGGCAGTATTTATTTGTTGTAGATGGGCAGCCAACGTACGCGACACCGGTTCCGGACAGAGTTTGGGTTGAAGAGTTTGCTCACATTCCGCTACTGACGCACCGTGATCCGCAGCATGTAGCTGTAATTGGAGGCGGGATTGGTGGTTTGTTGGCAGAAATACTCCATCATCCGATTGTTGCGCAGGTTGATTACGTGGAACGCGATCCTGTTTTATTTCCCTTGTTCAAGAGGTTTACAACCGATCTGACGGAGAGGGAATTAGAAGATCCGCGTGTGCATTTGCATGCGCGAGATGGCCGGTTGTTCCTGCAGGATTCCGAATCCTTGTATGATGTCATCTGGGTAGGCACATCCGAGCCTAGTACGTTGCATGCCAACCATTACTTTACCGTTTCCTTTTTCGAGATGTTACGGCAGCGTTTGCAGCCAGATGGGATATTGGCGATCGGGGTTCCCGGCAGACTTACCTATGAATCTGACGATCTGCGCCTATTGCATGCCAGTCTCTATGCGTCTTTGCAGCGGGCGATAGGGAATGTGCGCATGCTACCGTATGATGGACGTTTTATTTTTCTGGCTTCTCCTGAGCAATCACTGGATGGGATTACGCTAGAGGATTTGCTGGGGCAACTGTTTGCCAGGGAATTGGAAGATATGGTCGGCATGCCACGGCATGTGGAGCAGCGTGTTCATGCCGGGTGGCTAGACTGGGTTACAGATTATTTTGAGAATGCACCTATGCAATTAAACCGTGATTTCCGTCCATTGGGTCTCTTACATTACCTTGCTTATCATCAGTCGATTCATGCGCCATGGACGGCTGCCTTGATGCGCTTCTTACGACATCATGGTGTAGCTCTGGTTAGTGCCATTTTCTTGTTTCTGTTTTGGGTTGTGTATGCAACGCGGCAATCACGATCTGCTGGCATGACTCTGCAGTGCCAAGTGAGTTCGACGGGATTTGCCGGTATGTTGCTTGATTTACTTGTGATCTTTGCCTTTCAGTCTGTTCTGGGGAGTGTCCATGTTTGGATTGGTCTTTTGATGGCAGCATTCATGGCGGGGGCCGCATGGAGTGCGGTTTGGGCAACAAGTTGGGCTGCGTCTCACCAAGATCGGATCGGGTTCGGTCTACGTCTATGTGATGTTCTTTTGCTTTTGTTGTGTTTGCTTTTACCGGGTCTTTTATGGGGCGCAGCCCGGGTTGTGGTTTTCTCGCGCCTCGCCTCGATCATCGTTTTTATGGGCATCAATTTTCTGGCTGGGGCTGCTACGGGTATTTTGTTTCCGATGGCAGGGGCTTGGAGGAGCGCAACGGTTGAAGATGCGGGTCAAACTGCGGGACATTTGCAGGCGGCTGATTTGGCGGGAGGATGGGTGGCTGGTATGATTGGAGCTACCTTGTTGGTGCCGTTGTTTGGCGTTTACGGGACCAGTTTCTTTCTCGTCGGAATCAAGGGGTTGAGCCTTTTCGCGGGTTTTGGTACCATACATCATCAGCAAACGGAGGGTTGCCATGTATAAGAAAGAAGCAAAAGGGAACGCATCGATCGTCACGCGGAGGAAGTTCGTGGGCGGTCTCGTGGGAGGCATTCTCGGAACGGGTGTTTTAATTGGTGCTGCGAGAAGCGGTCGTTTAGATGACGAAGACACGATGATGCTGGCTTCCACCCGATCGGGTTCGGGAGGCGGCTGGGAACCATCCTATCTTGCCTTGCATCGATCGGGAGAGCTGAAAGCGCGCGCGGAGGCGGCTTGGTCCATTATGGAAACATGTGCATTGTGTCCGCGCCGCTGTGGTGCCCGACGGCTTGCAGGGCAGCGGGGATTTTGTCGGGCTCCCGGAACGCGCCTGATTGTTTCGGGGCATAGTCCGCACTTTGGAGAGGAACGTCCTCTAGTGGGGAGAAGCGGATCCGGAACGATCTTTTTCAGTCACT
>PXBF01000082.1 GCA_003567005.1 PVC group bacterium | reverse complement strand
TCAGGACAAATTTCTTTACCGGCGATGATGTTGACCATGCCGATGTGCGGGACGCGGATAAAAGGCCGGACGAGAAAATAGGTGATGGGGTGTGCTCGATAGCAAACAGCCATGGGACACTGCAGAAGCGCTGTTTCAACAGTTGCGGTTCCGGAGCAGACCATGGCAGCATCAGCCTGTGCAATGATATCGCGTGTATGATCCTTGATGATCTTAATCTTCTGGGGAATCTCGCTGGTCTCTTTCATGATGGATGCAATCTGGTTCTCCTGTTGCGAACCAGCAGCCGCAACCAAAAAACCGCAATCCTGGATACTGGTTTGCAGTATTTTCCCGGCTTTGAGCATCACGGGAAGCAATCGCGCGATTTCCTGTTTGCGACTGCCCGGGAGAATGGCTACACGGTGAATGGCATTCCAGGGCAAGCGATATTCCGGGAGCGCGCTTGAGGCTTCAATGCTGTCGAGCAATGGGTGTCCAACGTAGGTGACAGGTAAATCTGTGTTTTTGAAATGCTCGGCTTCGAAGGGAAAGATGGATAGCATGTGATCGATATATTGCGCCATTTTCGGGATGCGTCCCCGGTGCCATGCCCATACTTGCGGGCATATATAGTATACCGTTTTGATGCCGAGTGCATGGATGCGTTTGGCTAGCCGCAAATTAAATCCCGGATAATCAACGAAGATTGCCATGTCAGGCTGGCGTTTCTGTGCCCAGGTTACCATTTCTTCGAGCGTATCTCGAAAAAACGAATAGCGACGAAGGACTTCGCCAATCCCCATGACAGCCATTTCTTCCACATCATGCCGTGTTTCAACGCCCTGCAAACGCATTTGCGGACCACCGATCCCGAACCAGGTTGTGCCGGAAACTATCCGATTCACGGCCGCGATGACTTCAGCGGCACGCATATCTCCGGAGTGTTCCCCGGCAATGATCATGATCTTTTTGCTCAAGAAGGATTCTCCCGAATGGTTTGGCAAATCGAAATAGCCAGACGGAGTGCTTCGGTGCCGTGCTGTGCCGTAACCACAGGCTCGTGACGATGCTGCACGCAGGTGATGAAGGATTGCAGTTCTGCTGCGAGCGGTTCGGTCTTATCGATGGGGACGGATTCGGCAGAAATACCCGTCGCGCTGCGTCGGCAGAGCTGGCCTGCTTGAGCGGTATAGTCGAGTGAGAGGTAGGTGTCGTCTTGAAATACCCGGATTTTTCGCAACTTATCCTGGCTAATGCGGCTGGCGGTTACGTTCGCGACGCACCCGTTTTCAAACTGTATCCGTGCATTGGCGATATCTTCCGTTGGGCTGAGTACCGCGACGCCCGTTGCGTGCACGGCCTTAACCGGGGCATTCGCCAAGCGCAAGATGATATCTAAATCGTGGATCATGAGATCTAATACAACGCTGACCTCGGTTCCGCGCGGAGGGGCATTGTCGCGCGGGGGAGGATAGGGTGCCAAACGGGTGGCCTCGATAAATCGGGCGCGGGATAAATTTTCGTGGAGAAACGTCATAACGGGGTTAAAGCGTTCGACATGGCCCACTTGCAGGGTGATGTCGTGTTTATCTGCGAGTGCCACCATTTGCTCGGCTTCGCCATGTGTGGCCGAAATCGGCTTTTCGACAAGCATATGGGTATTGAATGGGAGCACGCGTTTAAAAACATCAAAATGCAAATCGGTTGGCACGACAATGCTCACAGCGTCTGTAGCCTCGGCGAGCGCTTCTGGAGAATCAAACGTTTGGGTGTTGTAACGTTCGGCAATTTCTGTTGCGCGCGCGCTGTCGGCATCATAGACGCCGACCAGATTGCTTTGCGGTAATTCGGAATAAATGCGTGCATGCCATTGGCCGAGACTGCCAACGCCAATTACGCCTGTACGAAGTTTTGCGTCATTCATATTGATGTTCCTTTATATACTTCTAGAGCCGGGACGCCACCATCCCGTCTCCCCCTTTTTTAGGGGTTATTACAACATGCGGGCTCCTTGACCACAAAGGCAACGTGCAGACCATCGAGTTGTTTCAATACGAGATCACGCTCCAGAAGGATCGCGCGCCCCGTTTCTACAACTACGGCGCTGATACCAGCCTTACGGATTGAGCGCACAGTGCGTGTACCGATGACGGGTATGTCAAAACGCATGTCATGTCCGCGTTTGGCTACTTTGATCAATGTGGCGCCCGGCCCACCTAGCTTGCCGGCCCGCAAGATGGCTGCGTCAGTGCCTTCAAAGGCCTCTACGGCTAAAATCGTGCCTTCTTTCACTACAACAGTCTGCCCGATTTCCAAGCTACTGGTGGCATGCGCTACTTGCAACCCGAGTTTCATATCTGCTTCTTCCGTCGCCGTAGGACCGCGTTGGGTGAGGATGCCGGGGTTATTGGGCATATGTTTCTCCATAAAACAGGATGCTGGCAAAAGCGCGACACCGATCGCTTGCAGTTCGGCACCAATGGCCGAGAAAATCGTGTCGGCATTACGGGTAGGCAGTTTTTTCAAGAGGCTGATTAATGCGCCATCCATGCGCACGGTAAATAAGTGTGTGGGTGTGATTTGCCCGGCCATGACCGCATGCGGAATGGATAGCTCGCGTAATGCGTCCAGCATTTTGGCCAGTTGGCCGAGATATACCCAGCGGACGTCATCGGCAACCTTCGTGATGACTCGATCCGTTTCGCCTTTGAAGGCAACGGCGGCGATATGTTTTACGCCTTGCGTACGGGCGGATTCCGCCAATAGACGCGGATATGCTCCGCGCCCCGCAATAATTACAAGCTTTTCGGGAATCTCCATCTTTTTTGCGCCGGTACTGCCGATTGCGTTGTGTGTTGGTGTGTCCATGATGATTTGCGTTTTGGGGGCAATGTACCCGCGTACGAGCCGCGGGGCAATGCCTTTTGTTGGTGGCATGGTGAGGTGGTGTTTCGACTTCCTTCGACTGACATCGACTACCATCATGAAATGCCGATGCCAGTCGAAGGGCTTTGGGCGGTTTGCATTTTTCTATGCGCGCAGGCATAATGTAGTTATGGTTCGCAGTGACGGTGTTTGGGACAGTAAAAAAGGGGGGGCAATGGAGCTTTTTAAAAAATCGGGGGGTTACCGCAAGCTGGATTCGTTTACAATCGCCTCGATCGTGCAGTTGGCGACTTGGCGGTTCTGCACGACGTTCCTGAACCGCCGTAACGATCCCACCGGGCGCCAGTTCGACCAGATGACCCAGGCCGCGCGTTCGGGCCGCGTGAACATCGCCGAAGGCTCGGAACGCGCCAGCACCTCGACCGAGACCGAGATGAAGCTGACGGACGTGGCGCGCGCGAGCCTGGCCGAGCTGAAGAACGACTACGAATTCTGGTTGCTGTCGCGCCGCAAGCTGCCGTGGAAGGTTCCCTCGCCGGAGGCCTGCGAGGTGCTGGATCTGCGGCTGGACCCGAATCCGCTGGGCGAGGGCGACGGCCTGCACGAGGCCTCGGCCTACCTGCTGGCGCAGTACGACAAATTTGCCCGCTGGCTGGAGAGTGACGATCCGGATCTGATGGCCAACGCGCTGCTGCTTCTGATCGGTCGGACGCTGAACATGCTCGGTCGCCAGAAGAAGGCGCAGGGCGAGGTATTCCGTCAGGAGGGTGGCTTCCGGGAGCGGCTGAGCACCGCGCGTCTCGAAACCCGCGACGAGTTACAGGCTGAGGATGGCGCACCGGAGTGTCCCGACTGCGGCAGGCCGATGCGCAAGCGCCTGGCCAAGGCCGGTAAGAACGCGGGCAAGCCTTTCTGGGGCTGCCCTGGCTTTCCCGAATGCAAAGGCACGCGGGAGGTCGACGCCCATCGACCTCCTTGGACTGGCGTCGACTTCGCTGTCGAAGGGAGTCGTGGGGCGTCGAGCCAGTCGAGGGCAGTCGCTCGGACTTGATGATAGAGGCATGGATTGTTTCCTACACGATGGCGGGTGTGTGGTTGGAGACCAAGAGGGAGAGTATGCGGATAGCGGTGGCATGTGGGGGTACGGGGGGGCATATCTTTCCGGGTTTGGCAACGGCGCAGGAATTGGTGCGGCGGGGGCATGTGGTTACGCTTTGGTTGGCAGGGCGTGATGTGGAAGCCGATTCCGTGCGTGGGTGGTCTGGACCGGTTATTGCCCTGCAGGCTCGTGGATTAAGCGGGAGCGCGGGAGCTAAGGTTGGTGCTGCGGCTGGCATGATAAAAACGGTATTGGAAGCCGTTCGATTGATGCGCAGGGATCGGCCCGATGTCGTGCTGGCGATGGGGTCTTATGCTTCGGTCGGCCCTGGTATCGCTGCGCGAATTCTGCGAATCCCCCTTGTTTTGCATGAAGGTAATGCCATTCCGGGGCGCGCTGTGCGACTGCTTTCGCCTTTTGCCGCTGCTGTCGGCACGGGGTTTAAACATACAGTCAGTTTGCCCAGCCAAAAAACGGTGTATTGCGGTTTCCCCGTTCGTGATGCTTTTTCCGGGCTGGCTAAGAATCCTGCCCGTCCGCCCCTGCTGCTCGTTACGGGCGGTAGCCAGGGGGCTGCCATCCTCAATCGTGTGGTTCCTGAAGCGGTCAGAGCGTTTATTGCGGCCGGCATAGGCAAAATACAGGTTGTTCATTTGTCGGGGCGGCGCGAATATGG
This sequence comes from PVC group bacterium, assembly GCA_003567005.1. Taxonomy (GTDB): domain Bacteria; phylum Verrucomicrobiota; class Kiritimatiellia; order UBA8416; family UBA8416; genus T3Sed10-140. The sequence goes on along the minus strand of PXBF01000082.1, from coordinate 23,931 downwards.
GGTCGTACGGGAGCGTTATCAGGGGCTGGAGCATAGCGTCCGTGTTGAGGCATTTGCCGATAATATGCCGGAGCTTTATGCCGCAGCTAGTCTGGCCATTACCCGTGCAGGTGCTGCCACCTGCACGGAATTGGCGCTTGCCCGTGTGCCAGCTATTCTCGTTCCTTTTGCGGCAGCGACGGGAAATCACCAATGGCACAATGCGCAGGCTATGGCGGCAGGAGGCGGTTTTGTCGTAATGAACGAGACTGCATGCACTTCGATTACGCTGGATGCATTACTTCGGGAGTTGTTCCCGTCTTCCCCGCGTTTGCAGCAAATGCAAGACGCCTTGCCAGGAGATGTGGTGGCGGATGGTGCTGCCCGTCTGGCTGATTTGGTGGAGAGAGCCGTTGGTTAGAAGAGTAGGTTGATTGCTGGTTGGTTCTGCCGGTCATCGATATAGCCGATCACGCGTGCACCAGCACGCTGTGTGGCGAGTATCGATAAGGTTTTGTCCACATGCGCCGGACGAACAATAATGGTGTAGCCAATTCCCATATTGAATACGCGGAACATTTCTTGGCGATCCACTTTCCCGGTTTTTTCCATATAGGTGAAGACGGGGGGAATTCGCCAGGTTGTTGTGTCGATCACGGCTTGGCAATTCGTTGGTAGCACACGGGGAACATTGTCGAGAAGCCCGCCGCCAGTGATATGTGCCATACCTTGCACGGGAATGCGTGCGTCCAGTAGGGCGGTTACAGGTTTAAGATAGCTGCGGTGCACGGCAAGGAGCACTTGGCTGACTTTCTTTTTGGTGCCGGGCAGAAGGTCATTGAGTCCGAGTTTGGCTGTCTTGAACAAGATTTTGCGGGCAAGGGAATACCCGTTGGTATGTAATCCGGTTGAAGGGAGCCCGATCATGACGTCCCCAGGGCGAATGTTTTCTCCGGTAATGACGTTTTTCTTGGCGACGGTTCCAACGATTGTACCAACCAGATCATATTCACCGGCTGGATAGAGTCCCGGCATTTCTGCCGTTTCTCCGCCCAGTAGGGCGCAGCCATTTTCGCGACAAGCTTTGCAGAGTCCTTTTACAACCTGGGCAAAGCTACGGGCACTGAGCTTGGCCGTCCCGAGGTAATCAAGGAAGAAGAGCGGTTTGGCGCCCTGTACAAGGATATCATTGGTACAGTGGTTGACGAGATCTTGTCCCACGGTGTTGTGGATATTGGCGGCCGCTGCCACGGCCAATTTGGTTCCCACGCCATCGGTGCTGGCGACCAGGAGCTGATCCCTGCCCGGAGATTGGAATAGGCCGCCAAAGCTTCCAATTTGACTGCAGACCCCTTCGGTTTGTGTCTTCTTTATATCGGCCTTGATATGCTGGAGCCCCTGCATCATTTCGTCGATATCCACACCAGCGCTTGCATATGCCGATTTTTTTGTCTTTTTGTTCATGATAGATAGATTCCGTGTATTAGATTAGCAGGATCGCCGTTGCAATTTACATTTTCTTGTTAAAAAGTACGCATACCATACTAGAGCGCGCTATGTACACTCTTTTGCCGTAATGCAGGAATGCAAATTATGGACGCAACCGCCTTAGGTCGGAATGTCAAATGGCGTTTGACTGCTGGAAAGCTTGTTTGTAGTCCCGGCTTTAGCCGGCATTCTGGGAGGGTGGTGTCCATCTTTAGAATTGCTGGCCCTCATGCCGGGCGGCTTGACTTGCAGGGGGCGTTGCGCCAACATGCGGCGCATGACTACCTCAGAAATGTTTAGAACGTTTATAGCTCCACGTCGCTTGATGCGGGGGGCTGCAATCACGGTTGAGAATTGTGGCGTTTCCCGGGCATCTTTGGTTGCAACGTTACGGCGCACAGAATTGTTGTGTAATATGCCAGAGTCCATGGAAGATGTACTACTCGATACAATGGTGGGGCGTCGTGTCCGCGAAGGGGCGGTACTCTTTCGAGAAGGCGCTCGCGGGGATAGCCTCGTGCTGAAGGCGGCGGGAATGGCTCGCATAGTGCAATTGCGATCGGGGCTTCCGGCCGCCCGCGTGCTTGCAACCTTATCGGATCCTGCTGTCTTGGGCCAAGAAGCCTTTTATGGTGTTGATAAACGTTCTGTAACGGTCCGAATGCTAACGGAGGGGACGGTTTTCCATATACGGCGTAGTGTGTTTGCTGACTTGGTGTCCGATGGATTTGTCACGTGGTGTGACGTAGATGAAGTGCGGCTTGATGAGGGAAAGCTCGTTTGGGTTGGAGAAGCGAAAACGCGGCCGCGTGCCATGCAGGGTGCTCATTGCGTTTCTATTGAGCATTTGAAGCGTTTCGTGCGAGAAGTGTCGGTCAAGGAGGCTATCTACTGTTGCGCGCGGGATGACACAACCGCCGCTTTCTCGGCTTTTTTGTTCTCGCAGCGTGGTTTTCGTGCAATGGCTGTTCGACAGGGCCGTAAAGTATCTTCTTCCGTATGAGGGCGGTTACTGCCAATCCTCATAACGGAAGCGCCAGGCATCTGATGAAATAATCGATAGCGATTGCTGCTGTATCTGCGAAGACAGCGTGCAAACTTGTTTGGTATAGGGAATACCCATTGTCATTATATCAGCAAGGCCCATGCTTGCTTCCTGTGGGTCATGGACGTGAAAGCTAGAGCGTTCCATGGTATCTCTTTGTTAGTTGGCAAGGTTTTGAAGCGACAGGAATAGACAGGGATGTTTTGTAAATGTTTTGGGCGAAGTTGTGTTTATGCTTGCTATTTTCCGTCAAGGTGTTTACAAACGCGCGCAAGTACAATTGTGTCTTGACAAGATAGAGACCGGAGCAAATCAGTATATGGCAAAGACGGCAACAGGGAAATTGGCAACCCAGGAAAAAGTTTCAACCCAATCCAACACTAAATCAACAAGAAAAAAGTCTCCTTCCAAAAGAGGAGCGAAAACGGCCGCTACCAATAAGGCAGAAGATGCGGCAAAAACCGCGAAGGTAAGTACGAAGCGTGCTTCGTCTAAAAAGTCTGCTTCCACGAAAAAAAAGAAAAGGGAAGCAGTTTCCAAGTCCAAAGCAGCTAAACCGCTTGCAAAAAAAGTAGTTTCGCAGTCGTCTGCACGTGCAAAAGTCAAGTCGGCTTCTGCTGAAGCTAAGTCGTCGAAAGCTGTCAAAAAATCGGCTGCGGGCGAAAAGAAGACCCGAGAGAATAAGCCTGCGGCAAAACAGCCTGGGCCGGGCGCTCAGAAGACCAGGCGGAAAAGTGCCGGTTCTGAGATTGATGCCTATCTTGAGCGTCCTGCATCGGACGATCAGGATCGCGAGGATGGTGATCAGGGCGAAGAAGTTGTATTAACGGACGAGGAGCGTGCGCAACAGCTTTTTGAGTCTGAATCTGTGCGCCAAGAAGACATCGAGGCGGAAATCTACGCGGAAGAGAAAAAAGAAACCCGTGTGGTATCTGAAAAAGAGCAGCGCGAAATGCGCAACAAGAAGGTCAAGGAACTGATCGCCTTAGCCGAAGATCAGGGGTATTTGACGTTTGAGGATATCAACGAAGCCATTCCCGAGAGCGTAATTGATCCGGAAGAGTTGGAGGCCTACCTTCAGCTCTTACGGGGCATGGATATTGATATTGTACAGTCTCAAGACGTAGACAAGATCAAGGAGACGCGTAAGAAGGGAAAAGTTGCCAAAGGGGGGCGACTCGACTTCTTTGATGATCCCATCCGGATGTATCTTCATCAGATGGGACAGGTGCCACTGCTTACGCGCGAGCAAGAGGTGGAAATTTGCAAGCGTATTGAAGATGCCGAAATTCAAACACGAGCGGCGTTTAATTATTTTGCCAATGCTGCCAATAAATATCTTTCTCTAGCTGACCGCCTCGAGAATGGGAAAGAGCGATTTGATCGCGTTGTGATCGATAAATTTGTAGATAGTCGCGACGATTACCTTAGTATGTTGCCGAAAGTACGTAATGACATCATGAAGATTCAGCAGAAGCTGATTCAAACATTTCAGGATGCCATGAAAAGTCGGACTTCGCGGGCGAAGCGCGAAAAGTTGCTGGAGAGTTGCGAAAAGCTACGAGAAAAAATGGCAGTGGCCTTAAACGAGTTGCACTTCAAGCAGAAGGTTATTGAGTCGATGGCGGCTGATGCAGATACCGAAAACACGCGTTTTCGGATCACGCGATCTTCGATGCTCAAACTTGAAAAGCAACGTAAATCCAAGGTGCGTGACGAACAAATCCGGGAATTGCGCAAGGTGATGTTAGCGTTTCAAAAAGATTTATGTGTTCCGGTTGAAGAGTTGCCTGAAAGAATTGATGCGTTGCGTAAGGCAATGCGTCATGGTCAGCAAGCACGCACCGAAATGGTAGAGGCGAATTTGCGCTTGGTGATCAGTATTGTGAAAAAATACATGAACCGTGGATTGTCCTTTCTTGATCTGATTCAGGAAGGCAATACGGGACTGATGAAAGCGGTTGAGAAATTTGAATATCGGAGGGGCTATAAATTTAGCACCTATGCCACTTGGTGGATTCGGCAGGCTGCAACGCGTGCCATAGCTGATCAGGCACGCACCATTCGCATTCCCGTACATATGATTGAAACCATCAATAAGTTGTTGCGTGTCCAGAAGAAGTTGGTGCAGCAATTCGGTCGCGAGCCGACGCCCGAAGAGGCTGCTGAAGAAATGGATATGCCCGTTGAACGCGTACGGGCCGTCTACAAGATGGCGCAGCAACCCATATCGTTGCAAAGTCCTGTTGGAGATGGGGACGACGCTCATTTTGGTGATTTTATTGAGGATAAATCTGCTGAGAACCCATCTGAGATGACGGCTTACAGTATGCTGAAAGATCGTTTACAGGATGTTCTCGATACCTTGACAGAGCGTGAAAGGCAAGTTTTGGACTATCGATTTGGATTGACCGACGGCTATTCCCGAACGTTGGAAGAGGTCGGCAAGAAGTTTACGGTCACGCGTGAGCGTATCCGGCAAATCGAAGCCAAAGCCTTGCGAAAGTTGCGTCATCCGACGCGTATCCGAAAACTAGAGGGTTTTCTGGAAGTGAAGTAACATCGGTACAGAAGCAACTGTATCAATCCGTCCGTTGCCAGGTTTCCGGTTGATGCGATGGCATCGGACATTAGAAGAGGAGAGTATCATGGATATGAATGTTTTCATTGCTGGCGGTGTTGGCGTTGTTGTTGGTTTTGCGACAGGATATTTTGCTGGAAGCGGAGGTAAGGGGAAGGGACGATCTGTTGCCGGAAATGAACCCACGGGCAAAGGGGTAGAGTTGTATGTTGGCAATCTTTCTTACGATATGACGGATCCCGAATTGGAAAAGGCCTTTCAACCCTACGGGAGCGTGTTGTCCGCCCGGATTATTGTAAACAAATACAATGAGCGTTCTAAAGGGTATGGTTTTGTGGAGATGGATAGCCAAGCCAGTGCCGAAAAAGCGGTGCAAGCGATGAATGGGAAAGAAGTGATGGGCCGTAAGCTTGTGGTAAACGAGGCTCGTTCCAAGTCGCGGGATTGATGTTTTCAGGCAAGTATCATCTGACGGCGGAGCGCATCCGCCGTTTTTTTGTCTTCAAAGCGTTCCACGATTGCGAGAGCAAATGCAAACGTCGTTCCAGGGCCTTGGCTTGTGATAAGATTTTCGTCCTCCACTACGTCTTCGTTGCAATGCTGGCCCTCGGTAATCCCCTCTTCTAGACCAGGATAGCAAGTATAGCGGCGCTGCCGCAAAATTCCCGCTTTATCCAAGATAAGCGGAGCAGCACAAATTGCCGCAATGGTTTTTTTCGTGGCGTCATGTGTTTGTAGCAGCGTTCTTACGGTATCTTTTGCAGAGAGGATGTCAGTACCGCCTTTTCCCCCCGGCAATACAATCAGGTCGAATACATTCTCCTCTAGCTCGTCGAAGCATACATCCGCGTGGATACGTACGCCTCTTGATGCGGTGATGGTGCATTCTGCCTTGACGGCAGCAATCGTAACATCCCAACCGGCCCGCCGTAAGACATCGATGGTGATAATGGCTTCCATTTCTTCGGATCCATCCGCTACTAATACGAGCGTGTTGGGCATACCGTCACCTCTCTTTTATACAACCATGATTCGCTCGCCACCTCGAAAGAGGCTAATCGCACGTGTTGATTCCGAAACAACAATGGCGGTGGCCTTACTGACCGCTGTGATGCCAGCTGCTGCAGCATGCCGGGCGCCGAGGCCGGAGGGAAGATTGCTGGGGTGATCCGCCCGAAGATAGGTTCCTGCCGACGCAATGACACCATTCCCGTGAATGATGAAAGCTCCATCGATATGTGCAAATTCTTTCACGGTTTCGGCTAGGCCCGGATCAAGAATATTGCGTTCGGTGTCATCATATCCCTTAAAGGGATTGATTACCATCTGCTGGGTGTGTGCTGTGACGCGGTCATAATCCCCAACGACAAAAAGGGCTCCGACGGGTTTCCCTTCACGGCCTTCTTCAGCGAGTTCTGTGGCGAGTTGTAACGTCCGAATGAAGGTCTGGTGTCCTTCGTCACCGCTGGTTTTCGCAAGAGGAAAACTAAGAAAGGTCTTGAAGTCCTTGTCCACATCAGAGATGGCGATCGTATCTGGATCATGATCATCCGCTAGCCCGAACACGCTTACGATCTTTTCGCCTTTTCGTACCAATCCTTGGGCGAGGGCAATCAACATACTAATTTCCAGTTGGCTTGCCCGATTGAGCCCGCGGAAGGGCATTAGCAAATCCAGGTTGCCTCCTCCATTGCCCGCAAAAAGCACTCTTGGTGGTTCGACATGTCCGCGAAATGCTTCGCGCAGCACAGGTGTTGCATTGTGAAGAATGAGACTGGCAGCTTCGATTTGGCGGGCAAGTTGGAGCGCTTGTCTTGCCAAGGTCACGGATAATTCCGATTTTTGGGAAAAATCGGTTGATGTACCGCGTTCCAATAGCTCAAAGATCTCGGTTTTATCTTTGGCATCCAACAAGCGTCTGGCTACTTCCCTGTTTTGCAACAATGCAGCAACAGCACCCAGTGCCTTGAGATGATTGCGTCGTCCGCCTACGATCAGAAAGACCAGATGCACCTTATCGTCACTGCGCGCATCATATACGATGCCGTCTACACTTTTACCAACCGCAATGAGGGTTCGTTGCATACGTGGAATTTGGGCATGGGGAATGGCGATGCCAGGTGCGATTCTGGTGCTAAAGAGTGCTTCGCGATCGAGCAAGGCATTGATGATCTCTTCACGTTTGAGCCCTTCGTAGCCTCGTAAAATCGATCGTGTTAGCTCTGAAAATGCACCTTTTTTGGTTTTGCTTTTCAACAGCAATACACGTTTGCGATCAATATATTCTGCAACAGACATAGTGACTGACTAGTTAGACGTTAAATTTCATGCGCACATTAAAGGCAAATTGAGCTTAACTGTCAGTATAATTCCTTCGGTAAGCATAAATTTCATATGCGGGGCTGGTCGCACGCCATCCTACGCATCCGGTAATGGATGAATGCGTCGCGCCCAGTAAAGGAAAGGGGTATCGGCGATCGCCACCAGAAACTTGAGCACAAATGTTGTAATGAATATTTCCAGTAGTACCTGCGCTGGATATACACCGGCGAAAGCAATGAGAACAAAGACGGCGCTATCGATCAGCTGCGAAACAATCGTGCTGCAGTTGTTACGAATCCACAAATGGCCAGGGAAACGCTTGCGCCAGATATCGAAGGCCCAGACATCATGCCATTGAGAGATGAAATAGGCTGTTAAACTGCCGAGGGCAATACGAGGCATCAAGCCGAAGATGGTCCCAAGAGCAGCATGGGTCCTGCCAGCAAAGTCATCTCCGGGTAGTGGCCGGAAAAGAAGAGTGAGTTGAAAAAGGAGGGTGGCTGCAACCAGACAAAACAGCCCCATGAGAACCGCTTTTCGTGCTTCTTTCTTTCCGTATTTTTCCGAAAGAATGTCGGTTACCAGAAAAGAGGCTGCATAAGATACATTTCCGAGTGTGGCAGATAGTCCAAACAGACGTAAGGCTTGAACGACTTGTATGTTAGCAACGATTACAGAAACGGGGATCCAGAGGTAAAGCCCCTTTTTTCCAAATAATCGATAGGCCAGGAGAATGAGGAGAAAGTTGGCAGGTATTTCAAGAAGCCAGAGAAGTTCATTGATCATTTTTTTGATTTCCTTTCGCAGGGTGATGGAACCTGCAGCATTGTTTATGATTTGGCCGCGCACCTTAGGTTCGCTGAGGTGGCTTGTCCAGCCCTAATTTTGGGCAGAAATCCTTTCGTGATGACGGGACATGCTGTTTACTGCTGATTCTAACGTGTGTTTTTGGTGCGCTGGCGAAAGGATCCGCGTGCCATGTGCTTTTGGCGGTATGTGCGTGGGGGGATATGCATGTTGTTCCGGAAACAACGCGAAAAATAGAACGGGTCATCGAAACCGGTCTTTTGCGCGATTTCATGAATCGTAAGGTCGGTTTCCACGAGGAGACGGCAGGCATCCCTGATACGCAAGTTTGTGACATAACGAGCAGGGGGAACTTGAACGTATTTGTTCCAATAGCGTCGGAAAGTGGATGTTGATAAACCATGGTCGCGTGCCAGTTGTTCAAAATCGTGTTGGTGTTCCCTGTGTTCGCGTACATGTTTGCGGATTTTCTCGATCACGTCTGCTGCGCGAGAGGAAGAGGAATGTTTCTGTGCCCCCAGATGGGTTGCGAACAAGAGGTATTCGGACAAGCGGTCGACGCGATCCACGAAACCTTCGTGGGGTGGGTTTTGCAATAACGCAGACAGTGCGGCAAAGGTTTCGCGAACATGTGCTTCTCCCTGAATCGACCAGAACGGGCACTCGGATGACAAGAGTTTACGTGTGATAAACACAGGTATTGTGTCGGGTAGGTAAATCATAAATAGCTCTTCCCACGTTGTGCCTGGTTGTGGGCCGTAGTACATTTTAACCCCAGGCCATTGTGTTATTACGCATGGTGCTTTGATTCGATAGCGGTTGCCGTGCCAGTCGTAGGTCCCGGCTCCACGTAATAATAAAGAAAAGTTAAGCGTAGCAAAGGTTCGGTCGATCGTTTCGTCTTTTTTGCGAACATATCCGATGGATTGCACCATGGCCTCGGTTGGATGGTGTCGTGGTATCGGAGCTAAGTGCATGAAAAAATGATCCATATATTTGATATGATTATCCATTTTATTGGCTATTTGAAAGTGTAGAATGAAAATATTTGTCGATCAGGTGGTTGTTTTTTTTTCATACGACCTGTAGGTAGAGAAAAACAGAAGGATACGATTATGTGTGCAGTGAACAAAAAGAGAGGTGGAACGAAACGCAAAGCAGCTTTGATTGTGTGGGGCGGATGGAAAGGACATACACCCAAGGAATGTGCAGATTTGTTTGCCCCATGGTTGAAGTCAAAAGGATTTCGCGTGGATGTTTCTGACACGTTGGATATTTACACGAACAAACGCAAGATGAAGAACTACAACCTGATTGTGCCCATCTGGACGATGAGCGAAATCAGCAAAGAGCAGTGGTCTGGATTACGTGATGCAGTACTGAATGGTGCTGGTGTGGCTGGGTGGCACGGAGGCATGTGCGACGCGTTCCGGCAAAACACGGAATATCAGTTTATGACAGGGGGGCAATGGGTGGTGCATCCCGGTAATATCATTCCACACCGTATCAATATTTCGGCCCCCAACGATCCTATCGTCAAGGGACTGAAGGATTTCGATATGGTTTCGGAACAATATTATATGCATGTGGATCCGTCCAATGAGGTTCTGGCGACCACGACATTCAGTGGTAAGCATGGGGATGTGCCATGGATCAAGGGGACCGTGATGCCGTATGTCTGGAAACGGATGTATGGAAAGGGCCGTATTTTCTACACGTCGCTGGGTCATGTCGTTGACGACTTCAAGGTTCCCGAGGCGCTTGAGATCGTCAAGCGCGGCATGCAGTGGGCTGCGCGCGAACGCATCAAACAGGAGTATGTTTCAGCTTGATTCGGTTGCCCCGAGGCGTCGTGAAAGCGTTGAGTGTGTGTTGCGATAGCCCCGCGGCATGTTTTTATCGAATACTGGGACGAAAGAGAGAGAGTGCGTTATGCAAAAGATGAAGGTTGGAATTGTTGGTTGCGGTAATATAAGTGGGATTTATTTTAAAAACTTATGCACGGTTTTTGACAATGTTGAAGTTGCTGCATGCGCGGATCTCGATTCCGCTCGCGCGCAGGCCAAGGTTGCAGAGCATCCCGGTGTGCAGGCATGTACATTGGAGGAAATGCTTGCGAATCCGACGATCGAGTTAATCGTAAACCTGACGACGCCACAAGGTCATTACCCCGTGGCCATGCAGGCGGTTAAAGCAGGGAAGCATGTGTATAGCGAAAAGCCATTGACGTTGACGCGCGATGAGGGCAATGCGCTCCTTGAAGCTGCGGACAAGGCGGGCGTGCTGGTGGGTAATGCTCCTGACACATTTTTGGGTGCGGGCATTCAGACATGCCGGCGACTGATCGATGAAGGCTTGATCGGCACGCCTGTCGGGGCACAAGCCTTTATGCTTTGCCCCGGTCATGAGGGGTGGCATCCCGATCCGGAGTTCTACTACAAGAAGGGCGGCGGTCCGATGTTTGATATGGGTCCGTACTATCTTACGGCTCTGGTATCTTTGCTTGGGCCTGTGCAGCGCGTAACCGGTTCGGCGCGCATTTCGTTCCCGCAACGAACGATAGGGAGCGAAAAGAAGCGGGGTCAGATTATTGATGTGGAAGTTCCAACGCATATTACTGGTATTATGGATTTTGCAAGTGGGGCGATCGGAACGATTGTAACCAGTTTTGACTCTCAGGGGTCCCAGACGCCACGCATTGAGATTTTCGGTTCAGCGGGAACCCTGTCGGTTCCAGATCCGAACACTTTCGGTGGTCCGGTCAAGGTGAAGCTGAAGGGTGAAAAAGAGTGGAAGGAACTACCGCTAACCTGTGGTTTCGAGAAGAATGGTCGTGGACTCGGTCCTAGTGACATGGCTGCTGCTGTGCGCGATGCGCGTGCCCACCGGGCGAATGGGAAATTGGCTTACCATGTTCTTGATTTGATGCATGCATTCCATGATGCTTCTGACCAAGGTCGACATGTTATGCTGGAAAGCACATGCCAGCGCCCAGATCCTATGCCCGAAGGGCTCTTTGAAGGAAAGTGGTAAAAGGATGAGCAAAGTCAGAGCGGTACTGGTTGGTTGTGGCGGCATGGCCAATGGCTGGCTGAATGCAGAATCCACGAAGAAGCGCGTCGTCATTGTCGGTTTGGTAGATGTCCGTATCGAGGCAACCAAGGCAAAGATAGCGCGCTTTGGTTATGAGAATATTGTGACGGGGACAAATCTGGATGCTGTTTTGCGGGAAACCAAGCCGGAAGTGGTCTTTGATTGTACAGTGCCGGAAGCACACTGCCCCACAACATTGAGCGCGCTCAAACATGGTTGCCATGTTATGGGCGAGAAACCGATGAGTGACACCATGCCAAATGCGCGGCGGATGGCTGCTGCGGCAAGCAAGGCTGGCAAGACGTATGCTGTGATGCAAAACAGACGTTATCTTACGGGGATTCGCGCGCTGAGACGCTTTCTCGATCGTGGCGCACTAGGCAAACTCGTTGCCGTACACAGTGAGTTTATGCTTGGCGCGCATTTTGGTGGATTTCGCGATATCATGGAGCATGTTCTACTGCTCGATATGGCGATTCACTCGTTCGATCAGGCGCGATTTGTCATGAGGGCTGATGCCCAGAGCGTCTATTGCCACGAGTGGACCCCTCGGCATTCATGGTATAAGCATGGGCCTTCGGCATCCGCGATTTTTGAAATGACCGATGGCCTCGTGTATACATATCAAGGGAGTTGGTGTGCAGAGGGTTGTCCGACAACCTGGCAATGTTCCTGGCGGTTGATCGGTGAGAAGGGCACGATACTCTGGAATGGAGATGAGAACTTCCGCTGCGAAATCGTGGCTGGGAATACAGGATTTGTTCGTCCGGTGAAAGAGAAAAAGGTTCCGCTGATTTGTGCGAAATCGCTTTCAGGTGGTCACAACAGTGGCATTGCCCATTTTCTAGATTGTATTCGCAAGGGTGCGGTTCCTGAAACCGATTGCACCGATAATATCAAAAGCTTGGCGATGGTGCATGCGGCCATCAAAAGTGCCGAAACCGGAAAGAAAACTCTGGTGAAAGTATAGAAATGGAGCGATGGGGAGCGTATTGCAGGGTGAAGGTAGGGCGACGCGTCTCGCGGAGCCGGGGTCCGCGTGCAGGGCATGATCAGTCTGTGGCGTGCCGAGAGGCTCACAATGGGTAGATTATGCGCAATCTACGGGCACGGCTCACCGGGTATCCTACTTTGCCCAAGGCTTCGTAGGACATGGCTGGTTCGTCCTACCAGATTCTTTTCATAACAGTGGATCTACAGAGGGAGAGAAAATATGAGCATGGGTGCAGCAGTAAAGAAAGATATTCGGGTTGGAACGCTCGTTGGGGCGAGGATGCAAGCACCCGAATATATTCGTCAGATCCAGCATCACGGATTCGAATCGTATAGCCTCACGTTCTGGCAGACGCTTGAGGGCGTGGATTTGAAAAAGTTGGCGAAAGACGTAAAAGCTGTATTGGCAGATACCGATGCTGTTATTTCTTCCCTGGCCATTTTTGGTAACCCTCTTGAGGATGGCGAGAAGGATAAAGCGACTCTTGATGGTTGGAAGAAGTGTATTGACGCTGCACATCTTTTCGATTGTGACATCGTCGCTGGGTTTACCGGTCGTCTGCGCGGCAAGCGTATTGATGAAAGCATCGGACCATTCAAGAAGGTCTGGACGCCATTGGCCAAGCGTGCCACCGATAAGGGCGTTCGTATCGCGTTCGAGAATTGCGACATGGGCGGGACGTGGGCAACGGGCGACTGGAATATTGCACATAATCCGACTGCTTGGGAGATGATGTTCGATGCTGTGCCCGCCGAGAGCCTTGGATTGGAATGGGAGCCCTGCCATCAGATGGTCAGTCTGATCGACCCGATGCCGCAACTTCGCAAATGGGTTGACAAAATCTTTCATGTTCATGGCAAGGATGCCACGATCCACTGGGATGTGGTACGTACCTATGGCGTGCATTCATCCATGCATGCAGATGTGGCATTGCCCGGACAGGTGCAGGTCGTGCCACCATTCGCGTATCACCGCACCCCGGGATATGGCGATAGCGATTGGACTGCGATTATCTCGGATTTACGGCATGGCGGATTCGAAGGCTGTATCGACATCGAAGGCTGGCACGATCCCGTTATGCGTCGAGAACTTGAAATGAGCGGTCAGGTGCGCGCACTGAATTACCTGAAACAGTGTCGTGGTGATTTCATTCCCAATCCGGTTATGTAGTCCCGTTAAACAATACTGACAAGGCAAAGCACGCTTGTTAGGATCCGTTCAGTATTGGAGGAAAGAATATGAGTACACGTATGGGTGTCACTTCAAACAAACCGCAGGGGGGGACATGAACAGAAAACTGCGAATGGGGATGGTAGGTGGTGGTCCCGGAGCCTTTATTGGAGACGTGCATCGCAAAGCCGCTTGTTTTGATGGTGGGGTAGTGCTCGTCGCAGGCTGCTTCAGTCGTTCGGCCGAACAGTCCAAAGCGATGGCTGCGGAATTGTATCTCGATCCGGCTCGGTGCTATGCAGCATACGACGAGATGGTTGCGGCGGAACAAAAACTGCCCGAGGGCGAACGAATTGATTTTGTTTCTATCGTGACGCCGAATGACAGCCATTTCGAAATTACCAAAGCCTTTCTCGAAGCAGGCTTCGATGTTGTGCTCGATAAGCCTATGACTTTTGATTTGGATCAGGCGATTGCCTTGCGGGATATTGTTCGCAAGAGCGGACGGGTATTTGCATTAACGCACAACTATACCGGTTATCCCATGGTCAAGCTTGCGCGTGACCTTGTGAAACAAGGGAAGCTTGGAACAGTACTTAAGATTGTTGTTCAGTACCCGCAAGGTTGGCTCATCAAGCCGATCGAGCGCGAGGGTGCCAAGCAGGCGGAGTGGCGCACGGATCCGAGTCGAAGTGGTGCGGCCGGCTGTATGGGGGATATTGGTACACATGCCGAGAATCTGACCGAATATATTACGGGGCTTAGAATCAAGGAGATTTGTGCAGATCTTGGTACGGTCATAGAAGGCCGTGTTTTGGATGACGATGCCAATTGTCTGGTGCGCTATGACAATGGTGCGCGTGGATTGCTTTTTGCGAGCCAGATCAGTGTTGGCGAGCTGAATGGACTGCGGATTAACGTTTATGGCAGCGAAGCCTCGCTCTATTGGCGGCAGGAGGATCCCAACGAGTTGCGTGTATATGCGCCGGACGGCACCATATGTACCTATCGCCGGGGCACGGATGCCATTGGGGCATTGTCACCTGCTGCGGCACGAGCCACACGGCTTCCGTTTGGTCACCCTGAAGCATTCTATGAAGCTTTTGCGAATGTATACAAAAATGCGACCGATACGATGCGTGCGCGTATGGATGGCCGCCAACCTGATGCCCTCGAACGGGACTTCCCCGGCATCGAAGACGGTGTGCGTGGCATGCAATTCATCGAGACAGTTGTTGCCAGTAAGGGGCAATGGGTTGCATTTCCAAAGGCATAAAAAAGAAAGGCAGGGTAAAAATGAGTAGACCCGTAACATTATTTACAGGGCAGTGGGCAGATTTATCGCTAGAAGAGCTGGCCAGGATGGCTGCTGATTGGGGCTATGATGGTTTAGAGCTGGCGTGTTGGGGGGATCACTTCGATCCGGAAAAAGGCGCGCGCAGTAAGCGTTATTGCGAGGATCGACATGCATTACTGGCCAAACACGGGCTAAAATGTTGGTCTATATCGCATCATTTGGCGGGACAACTGGTTTGCGACAATATCGATGCTCGCCACTATCAGTTCTTGCCGCCGGGCGTGAAACGCGAACCCAAGGCTGCGCGCACCTGGGCGGTAAAAACCATGAAGCAGACGGCCAAGGCTGCCGCTAATATGGGGTTGGATGTTGTGAACGGTTTTACGGGGTCACCCATCTGGCATGTACTGTACTCCTTTCCGCCCTGTCTGCCGGGACAAATCGAAGAGGGGTACAAAACCTTCGCCAAGTTGTGGACGCCCATCTTGAACGAATTTCAGAAGCATGGTGTAAAATTTGCCTTGGAGGTTCATCCGACAGAAATCGCTTTTGATATTGCATCTGCCGAGCGGGCCCTTGCGGCGGTCGAATACCATCCCGCATTCGGATTCAACTATGACCCCTCGCATTTTGGGTATCAGGGCGTTGATTATGTGGCCTTCATCCGCAAGTTTGCTGACCGCATCTTCCATGTGCATATGAAAGATGCCTGGTGGGGACACGGGGATGGTTCCGTCGGCGTTTTCGGCGGACACACGGACTTTGCCGATCCGCGCCGCCACTGGGATTTCCGCTCTTTGGGACACGGCGATATTGTGTTTGAGGACATTATCGTTGCGCTCAACGATATTGGGTATCAGGGGCCGTTGTCCGTGGAATGGGAAGATTCACGCATGGATCGCTGTCATGGAGCCGAAGAAGCCTGTGACTTTGTTCGCAGCGTGGACTTCCCGTCCAGCGGCATTGCTTTCGACGCCCAATTCGACAAATAGCTTGATAACGCTTTGTTTTGGTGGGAAAATCCAGCCAAGGCAATCATGCCCGCTACGATCCAATTTTTTAAAAAACAGCAGTTGACATGTGATACCTGATTGATATAGCGTATAGGGCCAATTGCAAATGATTGCGGGGTGGAGCAGCCCGGTAGCTCGTCAGGCTCATAACCTGAAGGTCGTTGGTTCAAATCCAACCCCCGCTACCAATTTAGAGACCGGAACAGCCGTTCCGGTTTTTTTGTTTCTATATTCAACGGTGAGGTTTTCATGCCATATTATGGGGTCAACACCATTAAGTGGGGCAAGCTCCCTTTTCACTAGGCGCACATGACTCTAACTCTCAGCCGGAAACCGCGTTCTTTTCGTTGTAATTACGTCATGATAATTCGTATCACGTTGGTAATAAATGGTTTTATTAAATTTTCGGGGATTTTGCGTGACCGCTTGTTTATTGGTGCGGCGCAAAGTTCCATGTGAGCATGAATCCTGCACTGTGTCCGTCTAGATTGGCCTTGTAATTTGCTGGCCCCACTTTTCCCGTTAGTCGGGAAACCCAGTCAGCTCTTCCGAATAGATCGATGGAAAGTTGATCTGTCAGAGCAAATCCTATTGCTATTTGAGCAAAGACTCCTGGCTCAACTTTTGTCTGGTCGTCCGCATCATACCATGCGGCTAATGGGGAAGAGGGGCTTCCTGCGGGGCCACCGCGCAATGTTTCGTGATGTGATGCATCTACAGCCATAATATTGAGGCTGGGTCCTGCCGACAGCGCAGAGCGGAATCGGCCTAGACGGCCATCCATCACGGCGCCTAGGCTTATGGTCGTGAGATCGATCTCCAAGCGGGATGCAATCTGATTGTAAGCTTCATAGGTTCCGGAAGCTACTCTTTGCTGTTGTAAGGATCGTGCATCGGGAATGTTACCGATGAGAGGGCCGGGGCCAGCAAACGTTCCACTGTATGGCGCATCCGGCGGTGTTACGCCTTGCAAATCGTAGACATCCTCGACCATTCGCGAAAACGTTGTCCACGCTTGTACATCGCGGAATGAAGCATTCCGGAAAGTGGATCGCAGTTGGACGTACGAAGCTTGCAGCAGCAGTCCGAAGCTGAGTCTATCTGACGCATGCCATAAGCGTTCCGCCTGCACCATGACGCCGGCACCATCATTATTGGAGTCCTTGGCCTGAAAGGAAGTTGTCTCTGTCTGTCGGTTCAGCGTTGTTTCTGTTCCACTTTGTGCTTGAAAACGTAATGTATCATCAACGACTTGTGAGGCGTCTTTGTACCCCCAATACCAAGTTGCTGCATCAGAGATGGTTCCGGCATCCTGATTGACAAATCCATTATCGTAGACACGGTCAGTGAAGGTATTCAAATCGCCTACATTCGCCTGTGGCCCATGGATGCCACGCGTCGCGGCTGCAGGGACATATGCCGTAGAAGATTGTGTAGGAGCATGAAACGAAACGCTACGAATGGATCGATACATCACACCGCCTGACAGACGCCAAGCGCCGCCATTGGACGTTTCTTCGGCGTTTGCCCCAGTCGTTAGACTTAACGTCATGCAGCAACAACCAAATCCCCATGCAACCATGCGCATATGGTTCGATCTTTCAAATGCACGACGGGGTTCTTTCATGGCCTTCCTTTCTGTTTTCTTATGCGGAACAATTTCATTTCAGGACTGTCATCGTGCTCTACCAGAAAATAGTAGGTACCCGGTTCCTCAACGGTATCTTTTAGACGGAGTTCCCATGTTCCTTCAGATGCGTTGAAGGTTTCTAAGTGATAGGTTCCAGCAGCTTCACTTTCCCATTCCAGCGATAATACGGTTCTTTCATGCGGGTCTGCCTGCAGATTTAGAATATATGGGCGTTTCGCCGTTTCCTGCTCGAACACACCATCGGGAGGTGGATCTGCCCAAACCGCATAGACCATCCCCGTGGGCACCCTGCGATACATGCTGTAAAATTCGATGTTTTCGATGCGGACACTTTCTCCGGGATCCAACACAAGGTCTCCATTTCCAACAAATGGTAGTTGTGCGAGAACCGCATCCGTAACGTCTACGTAGGGATGTCCCGAGTTGGTTTCAACGCCGTCAGGATGCATTAACTGCCATTCCGGCGTTTCTTTGAAAACAAGCCAGAATGGCTCAATCAATATCTTTTCGGCATTTGGAAGCAGTTGCATTTCGATTGTAGCAAAGAACGTACCGGACTGTGGGTTCAGATACCAGTCGTGAAACGAGAGGGTTACCTCTTCGGTTACATCTAGAAAGATACGTACGAATACGGCTTCGATGGTTTTGGGTTCATCTAGGACGATTTCAAAGGTTTCGTTTGTTCCGGCATAGTTTCCATTTACCAGCCAATGGCTAAATGCATGACCGAATGAAGCTTCGGGTATAAGTTGGATCTGTGCCGATTCATTGTAAAAACCATCTGTGGCGCCATGCAGGGCTCCTTGTTCTGCGATCAGATGTAATTCGTATTGGCGTTGCCAATGCCATATCAGGCCGGAATCAACCTCGAGCGTAAAGGAGACGCACGTATTGGTGCCTGCTGCGGGCACACTGCCGGTCCCGGTCCAACCGGAAAGTGCGTAGCGAACGCCGGGGTCGTCTGTTGTTACCACATCTGGAACGCAACTTGTCACGGCTGTTCCTGGATGGAAAGTATGGTTTCCGTATGGAAGCGGGCTTGGGGTGCCCACATTTTGCGGAGTGGCATCGATTGTAAGAGAGGCTGTTTCGAGCGGCATGAATTCAAAGCGGCATTGCGAATCAAATGGATGCTTCGCCCAGCCTGCTGAAGGGTCGGCGAAGGTGATGCGTTTGCCGGGCAAGACGTCGCCAGGGGGAACGGCAAAACCGTATCCTGCCCATGCCTTAAGGCCCGTTGGCTCGACACTTACTGTTATGGCATATTCGCCCGGAGGCAGAAATATGTTGGGAAAGTCGAACTGCTTCCATCCAGGAATTTCTGTTGCGTCCGTCATACTGGCTACTTCGACAATGGCATTGGTCGAATGCCAGTCCCACAATGTCGCCCGGAATCGATCTCGGGCAACCATATTTTCCTGGATATTGAAAGAGGCTCGTTGCAGCGTGTGCGGTTCATCGAGTGTAAACGTTTGTCCCTGTGTTACCCAAAATGTGCCATTCCATCCAAGAGCTGCCGTTCCTCCACCCCGTCGATTTTCAATAACAAAGGGTTCTGGTGGTTTGATGACATCCGAATCCGCATTGAGGAGGTAAAACGTTGGCTGGCCAGCTACGATTGTAATAGCAAGGAGTTGATCGGGCTCAACGGATAGGAGTCGGTTCGCCGTGCCTGGCAATTGCAGGGTGTTTTCCAGCGTGAAGTCAGGCTCGACCCAGTGCTGCAGGACGGTTTGTCCGTTAACGGTTCGAATCGTACGCAACTGATCGTTTACCCAAGCGGCGTCGGTGATGGGATCGGTGAGCGCCACGGACAAACGCGATAGCGTTTCCGCGTCGTGTATTACACCGGATCCAAGCACGACAACGCTACCGTCGGGCGCAACACGGACGGGGGGCACGAATCCTGGTGTGGAATGTAGTGGGGAATCTTGGCTTGCCCCCAAGGCACCAGGTGCCAGGTGGCTGTAGGTTTGGCCATCTGCATTGATTTCCCGCCACATAAGGTCACGCGGTGATGTGGTATCGCGCAAATGGTACATTCTCTGACGCGTCGAGCTCCAGGCATAGCTACGATGGATGGAACGCCTTGCCCAATCGACCATGGATATACGCTCCCCTGTCGGGGAAAAGGTATAGTGGGTGTCCCATGCGCCGCTCATATCAACGGCAAAGACATAAGCATCAGCCGCTGCCAGCCCTTGGGGCGCAAGTGCCAGCGTAGCGAACGGAACTTCTTCCGGTTCTTCCTGATGCAGGTTGATCTGACGGATTAAACCATTGGGATAGGCCAGATAGATGGTATGGTTAACGGGAGAATATGTTACATCGGTAGGCTCCCCAAGCAAAGGCATTGTTGAAACATAGGCTTGGGTCTGTAGATCCCAGCGGAAAAGACTTTGATCAGATCTGCTGAGCAGGTACAGCACACCGTCTTTTGTCACAAAGGCGTCATGCGGCGTATAGGTAAGGCCTTCAGGATGTATGGGAGGATTGGGGGTGGGTGGGGTCAGCGATGCAATCGGTACACGGTCAGCCCGGATGCCACGGGCTAGATCGGTATCTTCCGAGAAGATCCAGATATTCGATGCTTGCACATAAAGGCTCGTCGGGGAATCGGGCAGAGCGTGATAGCCGATCGGCAACAGGTCGGGAGAATGCAGTTCAAGCTGATTGCCACGCAGTATAACCGGCATTGCATCGTCGTAAAAATCAAGGTAAATATGATGTCATCTCAAAGCATAATGGTGAAGGTACAATCTACGTGCAGAGGCTTATGAGGATCAGTTCCAAGAAAGGCGTTTACAAGCCATGATAAGGTTCGCTAAACAAATGGGTTTCGAATGAAAAACCTTGCTGAGGCGGCATGAAGTTAAAGCTTACTACATATGAGTAGCATTATGTATACGGTCATGATCAAGTGGTGGCACAACAGAGCAGCGATTGCCGTCCATGTGGCGGTGCCTGTTTTGTTTTCCCTGTATCCGGTTATCTTCTGGTATGCGCACAATGCTTCTCTCCTGACCTTGTCACAACTGCGCCTGCCATTGCTGATAGCCGTTATGTTGGCTGGCTTCATGTATATTCTCTTGAGGCGCATACTGGGCACTGATGTCAAAGCCTCCCTCGCAGCCGCGCTTTTTGTTGTTTTCTTTTGGACGTTTGATCTCATGGCGGGCGCTATTAGCAGAATGATTCCTATTGCAGATTGGATCGTTCTTCTTCTGGCTTGTGCCATCTATGCAGTGTGTATCTATGCTCTTCATCGGACCCACAAGCAAGATGTGCTCGAGGCTCTACGCAACATCCTATTCGTAGTGGTTTGTGTATTGCTGGCTTACAACCTTGCGCGTCTTGTTTACGCCGAATACCGCAAGGTCAGCGTTACATTGCAGGGATGGAACCAGTATTCGATACCGATACAAGGTAGCGCGGATAAAGATGGGCCGGATATTTATCTTATTATTCTGGATGCTTATGCAAGTTTTCATACGCTTGAGGAGGAATTTGCATATGACAATCGGGCATTTGCTGCATTTTTAGAAAAGCATGGGTTCTTCGTTGCCGAAAACAGCCGGACGCGATACATCACAACTCCTTTGTGCATGGCGGCTCTTTTGAACTTGGAGTATCCAACGGGCCCTGTAGACAAGGATATCATGTTGGATTTGGTGTATAACCCGGAAGTGCGCAGGGGAACGGAAGCGTATGCTCTCTATCGGTCATATGACCAGGAGGAAATATTTGAGCGTTGGCAGAATAACGATCTCTTTGCATCCTTGCAGGCCCACCAATATGACATTCATGTTCTGGAAGGTGTGAGCCAGCATTATACTACGCTTCGCTTCCCACATGCTGATAAACATATTTCCTACCAGAGCATCCAGACTGCTGGACTGCGGCCATGGGCGCAAAATCATTTTTATGACATGCTTTTACGTGCATCTATTCTGGCACCTTTTTTCCATCGCAGAGCGCGCGATTCTGTTGATGATATTCATTATCTGGGAACAAAATATGTGCTGGATGCATTAAAAAAGAGAACCGACTTTACAAATCCCACATTCGTATACGCGCATATTATGGCGCCACATGCTCCATACGTGTTTGATCAGAATGGCAAATATGTTTCTCAATCAACGGAAGCGCTGCGGGGACGGCGCGTTAATGGAATGGTTACGTCAGAGTATGCCGATGTCAATGATGCCTATGTTAACCAATTGCGTTTTGTGACAAGTGAAATCAAAGACGTTATACGTCACCAGTTCAAAGATGGGTCACCCACAAATACGATTTTCCTGATTATGAGTGATCATGGGCCAAGACCGCACGAATTATATTTGGAAGACCCAAGTCATGCATTTCATGTTTTAAACGCCATCTACGTTCCAGATGGGGCATACGACTCTTTATATGCTGATATCTCTCCGGTGCATGCGCTCCGCGCAATTTATGAAAAAAAAGCAAAATAAATCCTGGTATCGTGATAAAAAAATAATGCGCATGCACTTGTTATCTTCGTGTTGCTTTTGCATCACGCACGAGATACTCCAGACAAAATGCAAAAGAATATTATGTCGTAACGTGTTGATGTTGTTATTCTTACGATTATTATGTATGAACCAATCCTGTGTCGGTATGTATGCCCGATAACATGCCAAAACCTCTGATATGGCGTGCATATTTTTTTTTAAAATAGTACTTGCAATCCCTAAGGCTAAACCTTAGGGTTTTTAATTAGTTGGAAAAGGCAAGTAGTGTCAGCAAGCTTCACCTAGGGGTTTTCCTTAGGGAAAAGAGAATGCGGCAAGCTTTGAAATGGTTATTGTTAGGAATGAGGAAGCGACAGCATGTCTGGCGTATTTCGACAAAATAAAAAAGGGGAATCCGCAGGTGTTGGTTCAAGTGGATTGAACCAATCTGTGGTTTTGAGCAAGACAAGGAGCACAGCAATGAAAAGAACAGGTCACTTCTGGACGAAGGTTTGCGTGGCGTTGCTCGCTACGACATGGGCGGTGTATGCATCGTCTATTACGAACACGATCCCTTATTCTGAAAACTTTGAAGGTGTCGATATCCCGACAGAAGGCGCATGGTTTGCCGATGGCGTCTCGACGGGCGAAACCTTCGGTTGGTACGCTCCCACCGATGGAAGTGCGCTTATAAACATCGTCTCAAACGATTACAGTGGCCTTCCTCCTAACTTATACCCCATTGAAACCAGCAGTCGACTTCAGACGCTACATATCGAGACAGGTTCTGTGACCAACCTGATAGATAGCAGCGATTCTGACCCGATTGTTGTAGATATTTTACTTAAAGCAGTCCCGCAAAGTGAAGCTCCCACGATAGAAGATGCGGATCAAGACCTGTTCCTTGCTTATGTCAATAGTTCCAGCAACCTCGTTATTAGCACCGCCGGTGACCCCGATCCCCAATGGGTGACCTTTGATCAGACTTCATTAGAACCCGAAGATTGGGTTCGCCTAACCGTCAGCATGCATTTCGATGTAGGTGGCACCAATTATTTTTCTGTTTCCGTCAATGGCGACGACCCTTTAACCAACGCTGTTGGCTTTGTTGACTTTGAAGATCTTACTGTAGCAGAAGGCGATCGCATTTGGTTTGCGTCTCCCAATAACACGTTAGACCGCCTTTCCTCTGTTTCCCTTTACGGTGATGATACCTATCTGGCCGAGATGACCGTTGAGAAATCGGTAGCTCCAGAGCCGGAATTCCATGAATACGAATTCGTTCTGGCGGATCTTGCCGCAACATACACGGTACAGGATGCCTTGGTCGATCCGGAAGACTCCGACTTTGCTGGATTGACGTCAGTCAGTCTCAGTATCGCGATAGCCGAGCAGAAGGACCTGGACTATACCGGTTTTGTAAAGGTCCTGCCAGTGGGTGCGGAAGACCTGCAACTCTGGGCAAAAGACTCCAATGATAACTGGTACGATATCAATGTGACAGGTTGGGGACCACCTAGCGGCTTCCAAATCGATCTAACCGCGACAACCGATGTATATGTTGTGGCTACGGACGCCTTTACCGATCAGGCTGTTACATTTGAGCTCGAAGATGTTACCGGTGACTATGGTGCTGTAGATGACATCATCATCAGCCAGACCGAAACGCTCTCGGCTGAAGTGCCGCTGATCCCCATCACCATCACCGCTGCCAGTGACAGCAAGGTGTATGATGGCACAGCATTGACCACGGACGGTTTTGCACTGACGGCTGGTACCTTAGAGACTGGCCATGTTTTGACGAATGCGACCGTCACCGGCGAGCAGACGACGGTCGGTACGAGTCCGAATGCCGTGAGCGATGCCGTTATCGTAGACACCGAAGACGGCGACGCGGATGTCACCGGCCTATATGATATTGAATATATTGCAGGCGAACTCACTGTTACCGCCCTTGGCATTGAAGGTACCTTTGAAGCGGAAGACAAGGTATATGATGGTACCACCGATGCTACCGTT
>PXBF01000135.1 GCA_003567005.1 PVC group bacterium | reverse complement strand
GCTTCAATGTAGTATACCTATGTCCAGCTGGTTTTTGGTTTTGTTTTTGCATGTCCTCCGAGTGGAGGATTTTAACAACAAAAGCCAGCTTTTTCTTTAAACCCTATGGGATGCCAGTGATTTTACTCTATTAACATTAAGCCCAGTCAGGATTGACGGAAACTAGAATCTGCATCATGCAGGATTGGAAGGGGTACACCTTCAAAACCAAAACAGAGAGAAAATCTCCAACAATCGCCTGAACCCTACTGAAGGAAGTTGAATACAACTTCCTTCAGCGGGTTAGGCACACGTTCTGCCATAGATAATGAATAAAAAGAACCCCATAATAACCCGCTCAGGGATGACTGCTGTTCTAGCGCTTGCCATCACAGCAGCTTTGGCGGGATTCTATTTTTATCAGCAGTCATGGACAGCATACGAGCGACGTTGGCGCACAGCTGTCGACTTTGCACCTAAAATCAATCTTCTCCTTGAAGTCGACCCTTTATACAAAAGCGTAATCAGCAGCCCTTATCAAATTGGTGGACCTGCAGAAATCCTAGTTACGGGGACGTTAGAATCTCAAGCGCAACTTGATAAATTAAAAAACCAGATTTCCGCTATCGATCCGCCTATCCCTATTGTGTACGACATCGTCGTAACCGATCTTCTGCGGCAAGGCCGGCAGCTTGCTGCCGACCTTGGGAGCCAAGGATTGGAACCCAGTCACTGGGTTATCAACCCAGCGACCAATGGAACCTTTGCTCTGGTCTATAGGGATAGACATATTGAAAGCCTAAAACCTCTTGCAGACAAGCCTATCTATGCCCTAAAGCTCTACGACTCCATTGTGACGGATCTTACACCACTTGAAACACTACCATTAGATTCCCTTGTGTTTGAACCAGACACCGTCGAGAAAGGGCTTGATACATTGCGCAATATGACCACATTAAAACGAATAAACGGATTGCCTGTTCATGAATTCTGGAAACAAAAACAGGCAGAACAATCGCCTGAACCCTACTGAGGGAAGTTGAATACAACTCTCCTCAGCGGGTTAGGCACTCGTTCTGCCAGAAAGAAATGACGAATGAGAACATCGGCCAAGGTGAGTATCTTCGGAGCGGCTCTTTTTGTTGTGAGTCTATCACTCGGGATTCGTGCCACAACTCTAGGAATGATACGGTCGTTTAACAGCATAGCAGAACCGAGTATGCAATCGCCGGAAGAACTTGCCGAAAGCATAGGCAATTCCCTTGTCAGCACTGCTGTTGGCATACCGTTTGCCATCGTTGGTCTCGGTCTTCTTGTCGGGGGACTTATCGCCTATTTTAGAAGCAAGCAAAGACCCGACGCGATAGAAAAGCCGCATAATATGCATAGGAGAATCGACACCAAAAAATACAGTTTTCGGGCATTTGCGGGTGCAACCATTGCGCTTCTCACGATTGTTCAGACGATTGTATACATTATTGCAAACACTCCGAATCATTATCGCGGCCCCATAGCACTCAGCGGTTTAATAATGATCATATCATCCCTAGTCAGCTTCGTTAACGGGATTCTGGCATTTTTACTAGAGAGCCGCCGTGTCAGGGCGGTCATAGCGTTAATTGTTGGAGTTGCAGCATTACTCCCGCTTATCGGACCAATGATCGCCCATTTGATGAAAAGCTAAGGACACACGGGAAAGGGCAGAACAATCGCCTGCACCCTACTAGGGGAAGTTGAATACAACATCCCCGAGCGGGTGAGGCACACGTTAGACCAGACTATAAAAAATCACACTGTTGACATAAGGCACACACCTTTTATACCATAACCCCATGAGTGAATTTGACTGGAGCGACGAGAAAAGCCGCCATCTTGAGCGTACACGCGGAATGTGTTTCGAGGACATAGTAGTGTGCATCCAAAATGGCGATGTGATTGACGTGATTCGACACCCGAATCAGGAGCGATATCCCCGACAGAATATGATGGTTATCAATGTGGACGGGTATGTATGGCTCGTTCCTTACGTCAAACAAACGGGTGTACGTTTTCTCAAAACGATTATCCCTAGTCGCAAAGCAACACGGGAGTACCTAAAATGAAAAAGAATGCCATGGAACTTGATCAGGAAGAACTACAGATTATTGCAGATTTTGAGCGAGGCGAATTCAAGCGTGTTAAAAATTTCGATACAGAAAAGCGAGAGCTAGAAGATGCAGCTCGAAATACACTACAAAAAGATAGACGCATCAACATACGAATCTCATCTCGTGACCTAGAACAAATACAAATGCGCGCTGCAAGAGAGGGAATCCCATACCAGACATACATTTCCAGCTCCCTACATAAACTCGTGTCAGGGCGATTGAAAGAAAAGGGCTAACAACCGCCTGCACCCTACTAGGGGAAGTTGAATACAACATCCCCGAGCGGGTGAGGTAAACGTTGGCTCTTTATAAATGAGAGCGAACAATATCAGTTATGACGAAAAAACGTAAATATCTGCTTGCATTAGGTGTCGGCATATCTGTCGAAGCCATTTTCATAGCCCTTATGGTTCTTGAAGTGTTACCCGAATATATTTTTTACGGGCTTCACCCTGCCATGCATCTTCTGCAAAAGCTTGGAACACTTGCACACAACGGGGTATACACCAGTATGCTTATCTTATCTGCACTTCAGTATTTTGCGGTTGCTATGGCCGTGATTGAGATAGCAAGCTTTTGCCACAACCACCATCTTTCTAATTCATCACGTGCAATATTCCCCAGCATATTTTGGGGCGTTGCGTCAATTGCGGTAATATCAGCTTGCACAATTTCGTATCGCGCACACAAAGCACGACATGACGCAATTTTATTCGCCCATCAAGCTCGGAAAATTCACTTGAGTGTATACAGCACTATGTTAGATCGAACACCCATCCCAATGGAATCTGCCTGGCCCACAGATAGGTTTGCAACATCCACATCTTATTTCCAGTACCTCATAGAGTCGAAGCGTTTAAATATCGATGATTATAACATATTTTTCGTTCCGTCGGCACATAGCAAGGGCGCAGAAGGCGACACACCTGAATTAAATTCGTTGAATAATGCATGGGCGATTACTCTTCCCTATTCCCCCAAACGCAGGCCGGACAATGCGCCGTTCTTAATATCTCGAAACATTGGATTTGGGGATCCTCCAGGACCTTACCAAGAAGGCATGACCACAGCAGACATGAGCGGATTGATCGCTGACGATCCTTTGCTAAAAGGAAAGTATGGTGTTGTGTTTACATACGGTGGCAGTTTACGCCTAATACCGAAATCTGATGCACGACAAGAAACGCTGAATCCATCGGGACATGCCCTACCAGTATTACCTCCCTGAACAAACGATGTAGAAAAAATGAGACAACAATCGCCTGCCCCCTACTAGGGGAAATTGAATACAACTTTCCCTAGCGGGTTAGGCACACGTTCGACCACAAAATGAAACTGTTACGCAACAAACTGGTTCTCACGGCATCACTTATTTGCGGTGCCGCAACATTTGGTGCCACACTAAATCACCAACCTCTCATCTATGCTGTCATCGCCGCATTGATCAGTGTTCTCTTTATAATTGTCGCCGTTAGTTTTATGGCAAAGCTATGGTCTGCCATACGTCCGTCTCGGCACACTCCCATAGCGAAAAACATTCGCCCCAAAAAAACCAGGGTTATGAGTTTTTTCTCATGGATGCTATGGCTTGCATTCATGGTTCCCATTCTAAGTGTGAGTTTCGTGTTTGGTACGTTCTCACTAATTATGGTTATGCATGAAGTTGGACATTCCAGAATTCTTCGATCAGATCACGTAAAACTTCTAGAGGGGTGCCGTGAGATGATTGCAAATTTTGAGGATTATACTAACGCAGTACGCACTGCGCAATGGAATCGTGACCATCGAGTTAAGCCGATCAATTTATGGGACTGGAATAATAGACAGCCGATTGAGATTAGCCCGCCAATACCAGAGAGCATCAAAAATATAAATCCTATGGCGGCTTGGGTTGCAACCAATTATATCGTGATTCAACCTCAAGATCCGCCAAGAAGCCGAATCATCGCTTTCAGCGAAGACACAAAGTCATTCCCTATTTATGGGCATAAAACCACGAACCTGATTGAAGGGTTGTATTATTATAGATACTAACATCGCCCAAAATACAGAATGGTCGAACAATCGCCTGAACCCTACTGAAGGAAGTTGAATACAACTTCCTTCAGCGGGTTAGGCACACGTTGTGTTATTATGAAAAGATACATTATTTTACGCAACGCCCTTCTGGCTCTTATTCTCCTCTGGATAATCGTTGCTCTAGGACATATGACGATTTTCTATCTCGAAGGACTTGGAATTATCCCTTTCGGTCGTTTTATTTACTTGATAGGTATTCCTACAGTTTTGACGAGTTTGGCCAGCCTCGTTATTTTAACGGCAATCATTATTTGGAATATACGTAAAAGGCGCTCGCGTTCATTTTATCAAACCGTTTCCACGATAGGTGGATCAATAACGTTTGTTCTATTGATTAACGTAATACTTGTCTCTGGATCATTCGCCCCAGGTTCTGTTTATAGATTTCATGGATTTTCAAGAAGAATTGACAAATACTGTTCTCCTGCTGTGGTTCGATCATGGTCAACCGATTTTATCGAAACGTATCGCGATAAAGAAAGCGGACATAAATTCGTCGACGACAGAGGGACGCCAGAATTTCTAAAACAAATTCACCCCTTCTCTGTAACAGATGACAGATACTGGTTTAACTGGACAATACATCAACATAACAAAGAAGAAATACTTTCGATATTTTGGGGTGGCGCGATTGCTGGCTATTGGGGCCTAGAGATAGGATCGACAAACCATATTGCGCGAGAACATCAAAATTATTATTACAGTCAATGGGTGCCGGGAATATATGTGTGGCATTCAACCTATTAACCGAACAATCGCCTGCACACTACTCGGGGAAGATGAATACAACTTCCCCGAGCGGGTTAGGCACACGTTCATTTTAAAGAAGATCAAAGAAGAACTCTTTTATATCATGTTGCTATCCTTGACCGTCGAGAAGAAGCCCTTTTTTTCATCGCTGTATCATGAATCAATCTAACCTCGATATTGAACAATTCGTAACGTCGCTGTGGCAGACAGGATCAGATCGTTCTTTGGCAAGACGCGCTTACCTTGCCTACTACATTAATGCCAATCGATCTGAAATTGATAAATATATTGATCGTCGCATCCTAGAGTGCGGGGCTTCCAGCGAAATGTATCGTTGGGCTCGCAAAACGCGCCGTATCATAAAGCAAAACGAACGAGGTCCTAAGGGCTATCATTTTGACCCAAGAACAGGAAGTCTTGTTGGAGCTTATCAGGATCAACCATACGCTTCATTCCAGATATACAAATCCAGGGGAAAATCACTTGAACATTATCGGGCATTTCGATTACTCCGAATAGCAAGTATGCTTTTTGTCGTTTCGATTTTAAGCCTTACCCTGATTGGCGGTTGGCAACTATATCGAGCTGCTGGAAGCATCATCAAGGCATGGACATTTCTTGTTGAACATTATACACAAATATAGAAACGAACAATCGCTTGGAGCCTATTGAGGGAAGTTGAATACAACTTCCCGCAGCGGCGCAAGCACACGGTGTTTCATGATAATTGGGATACAATCTGAATATGACGCAAGACGGCCGTAAATATACAATAGCATTTTGCCTTGCTCTCGCCACCGAAACCGCGATTGCAATCGCCTATATCGCATTGTCTGCAATTGACGCATTTAGCGAATATCAGGAAACGATATTCGTCACTGCAAGGACATTGCACTCTCCTGGAGCCTATTTGCTGCGTATTATCGGTGGCGAAACATGGCAAGGCTTTACCGTAATACCTATTCTATTACTTACCGGAGTCATTCAGTATTTTATTATTGCAATGGCGGTTATCCGGTTACGCGACTTATGGACCTTGAGATTAAAACCAGATGATAGTAATCGATTTTTGCGCGCAATGTGCTACTCCTTGTGGACAATCACATCTATGGTAATTATTGCCGTCGGAGCCTCCACCGAGCAAACATACAGATTACAAAGTCGAGCAATACATTTAGGCTCCCAAGGCATGCATATTCACAGACATATAGGCAACACCCTATTTGACCGAACACCCATCCCAATGGAATCTCCCTGGCCTACAGATAGGTTTTCAACATCCACATCTTATTTCTTGCACCTCATAGAGTCGAAGCGTTTTGATATCGATGATTATAACATATTTTTCGTTCCGTCTGCACATAGCAAGGGCGCAGAAGGCGACACACCTGAATTAAATTCGTTAAATAATGCATGGGCTGTTACTATTCTCAGTTCCCCAAATCGCAGACCGGACAATGCGCCGTTCTTGATATCCCGAAATATTGGTTTTGGGGATCCTCCGGGACCTTACCAAGAAGGCATGACCACAGCAGACATGAGCGGACTAATCGCTGACGACCCTTTGCTAAAAGGCAAGTATGGTGTTGTATTTACATACGGAGGAAGCTTACGCATAATATCAAGGTCTGAAGCACGTCAAGAAACGCTAAACCCATCGGGACATGCCCTACAAGTATTACCCCCTTGAACAAACGATATCGAAATATTGAGACAACAATCGCCTGCACCCTACTGGGAGAAGCTGAACACAACTTCTCCCAGTAGGGTGCAGGCACACGTTGAGCCTGTCGGAAAACCCCAAGCACCTGATTTGAAGCTCGAATAAAATCCCCATAATTTGTAAAATGGATTTTGGCGATTGCCGAGAACCTGATTTTCGGATTCTAGAGGCACTTATTTGGGAGCATAAAAGACGTAATTTTTTGAGGTTGAGTTTTTCGACGGTCTCGTTGGGCGAAGAATTATGATGAAAAGAAACATTGCGACCTGCTGATGGTAGCCATCGCATTTTGCCGCCATCAGCTGCGTCCGGGAAACAGGGAGGGAGAATTATGTATCGCTATCTAACGCTAATGTGTTTTTCTTTATTGCTCTATCTACCTTCTCTTGCTGAGGAAGCGAAACCTTGGAATCTCACGGGGCGTGTCGAAATCGAGCATCGGGCTGACATTTTCAAAGCCAAGGTATTTCTTAGGAACCCCACTCGGCAGACCATCTCTTTCGCCACCGGACACGATAATGCTCCCGAACCCAAAGCAGTACCCCAATCAACGACTCTTTATTGTCGAAGTTGAAGGTTATGCCTGCATAGTCCCATTTGTTGAGGACGAGCATGTCATTTTTATGAAAACGATTATCCCCAGTCGTAAAATGACCAAGCAATATCTGGGAGGTGAGAAAGAATGAACCTAACAAAAGACGAAAAGGAATTACTTGATTCCGTAGAACACGGTGAGTGGAAGCGGATTCCAGACTTCAAGCAGGAAGCAGCTCGCTATCGCGAAGCTGCTCGGGCGACGTTACGCAAAGACAAACGCGTGAACATACGCATGACGGAGCGCGATCTGATTCACTTTCAAAAAGCAGCCGTGCAAGAAGGACTACCCTATCAAACGCTTATATCGAGTGTCTTGCATAAGTATATCAACGGCAGACTCACCGAGAAGGCAGGATAATGGACAGAACAACCGCCTGAACCCTACTTGGGGAAGTTGAATACAACTTTCCCCCAGTTGGAGTAGCGAGTTGAATGATTTATGAAAACGAATCGCAAGCTTACTGACCTTACAAATATTGTCATCGTGATCATACATATGACCATTATGGCACTGAATATAACATACGCGGACAAGGCAAATGAATTCTCGGGTGCTTCAGTGTGGAATAGGTCTAGATCAAGCTATCGTTTTTATTCCGACCGTTCTATGCAGCCGTCGATTCCGAGGATAAATACACCAAAGAGAGTGGTTTACGATGCACTCGCGGCAGTCAACACAAAGAATTACGAGGATTTCAGCCTTTTGTTTGCAGAGGAAGATCACAAAGCAATACGGGAATTCTATCAAACTTGGGAGAATCGTCTCAATGACCACCGTTTAGTAGACTTAAACCGGTCTGCCATTAACAAGGGTACAGGGGTTGCTTATGTTGGTCTTTTGGGACATGTGTTTGGTCATGGCGCCAATTATCAAGAGGCATTTGCTGATGTTGTTTTTCTGAAACGTTCAAATAAAACCTGGAAACTCAGTCTTGATATTTTGGATGTAGATGAGAGGGACAACGTCTTGCGATCTCTTAACATACTTCGAGTCATGCCTCCAGGTGCAGAAACCGAGCAAAGGAGGCGCATGCGCGAATGGTCTGAACGTGCGGACCGACGTTCACATGCGCGGGCCTATGAAATAGGCATGAAGATGATGGGACAAGAGTTTACCGAGGAAGATGTCGAGCGCGATTATCAACGCCAACTCGCAAGATCAGCATATCGTACGCAACGCAGCGAAGCCGGAACGCTTCCGAAGACGTTGCGAGAGGTGATTGAGCTATACGATGTTGAGATTTTCGATCCACCTGTCTGTTTTGATGTCACAAAAGAGCTAGAAGTCCCTAGCTTCGCCTCATGGTTAGATGCGGTGCAAGCCTCATTCTACCTGGGGATGCTTCAACATCCGAAGGTCCAGAGAAATCATGGAATGAAATTACTTGATCGGTTGGGCTGGGACCGGCGAAGTCCAGAGGCGGTGGAGATACATGGGGGGCTCCCGGAATACTTACCCCACTTAACCCCTCTCGCGAGCTTGACATCGGGCGGCTTGAATCTGGTGCAGATTAGAGCGAGGATACCGTTTGCCTATCAAGAACAACATTACCAAATCATTTTGCTCACAATGATTGAAACAGATGATTCCATCGTAGAGCGAGTTCCAATATTTAAAGACGGTCCTAAAGCATTGGGACATGGAAGACTATATTTGAAAAAAGAGAGAGGTCGCTGGATCCCTTCGCGTGATTTAGGGGAGTACCCAGGGTTCACGCAAGTGCAGGATTGGTTTCGACCAGATAAAATTTATGGCAGGAGAAACACAGTATGGTCACATGTGAAAGAGCGTGCTTTACAAATACTGGACGAGGAAGAAGGTTGGCCTTTGCCGCTACGCCGATTCTACACAGCAGATGAATGCATCGATATTGACGAAGCGCGAAAACTGGCTGCCCATTGCGCCCATCGAATACGGTAACAAACGCTACCACCATACAGAAGGAAGACACGTTAAACAGGGATTAGGCGTTAGCACCACAGCGCCTAACAGACCGCCAACCCCCCAAAGCCCATGCAAAAAAACACACCCATCCAAATGCGCTGGCAATGGCTCAACTGGCCGCTGTGCCTGCGCATCATCATCGCACTTACCGCCTTTGGCACCATCAATTGGCTTTTCCTCGCGCCTGCCAAAACCTTCGAGGCGCTGACGCCTTCGTTCCCTCACCAGGACAAGCTGGCACATTTCATTCTCTGGGCCGGATTCACCGGCCTGCTGCACTGGGCCACACCAGCCCACCACAATGCAAACCACCGCAAAATCGCCTTGTTGTCGTTCCTGCTGTTTTATGGAATCTTGACCGAATGCTTGCAAGCCGCCCTCCCCCAACTAGGCCGCACCTTCGCCTGGGGCGATATCCTCGCCAACCTCATCGGCATCGCCACCGGCACCCTCCTCTTTTACAAACTCACCCAAAGGGAAACATGCGTAAGACGCTAGGGATTCGCTCGGCGTTTGACCGAGCGCGAAAAAAGACGTAACACGCCCGCATCATCCGAGATGCCTAGCACCTCCACGCCCCCTACCCCTTCAGGCCACCGGCCATGAGCTCGGGCCGGATGTGACGTTGCAGCAGAAATGTCACCACCAACACCGGAACCGTGATGATCACAGCGTACGTTGCGGCATAGAACAAACTGCCGCGCGACACATAATAATAGACCTGTAGCGGCATGGTGGGGTTCGCCAAGGTGAGATACGAGGCATAGATAAATTCATCCCAGGACAACAAAAAGGCAAACAGCGCGGCCACGGCAATGCCGGGCAGCGAAAGAGGCAATACGATGCGTCCCAAGGCCCCCAGGCGGGAACAGCCGTCGATGCTTGCCTGTTCCTCCAGCTCGCGTGGAAGGGCCCCAAAGACACCAACCAGGATGAAACAACTCACCGGCAGGACCCGGATCAAATGCGCCAACACAAGGCCCGGCATTGTATCAAACAATCCGAGTTGCATAAAGCGCACCGCAATCGGTAGTGCAATGCTCACTTCCGGCACCATACGCCCTGCAAACATCACAAACAATAATAGCAAGCGCACGCGCACGGGCATTCTGGCAACGCCATACGCAGCCGGTATCGCGATGCACAAGGAAGCCAGCGTCACCCAAAAGGCTGTACCGACACTGCGACGCAATGGCCCATAAAACGACTCGCCTGAATCGAATACCCGCGCGAAGTGTTGCCCTGTCACCTGCGTGATGCCATAAGATGGCCGCTCTCGAAATACCTCCTGTGGTGGGCTAATCGACATTTTGAGCATGATGTATAGAGGAAAGAGTAAAAAGAGCAAAAACACCACACAGCCGGAAATGGCGATACCCGTACGTAGTTTCATGCCGCCTCAAACCCCTTTCTGCCAACCAGCCGCATGTGTAGCACAATGGCCACCAGAATCATGCCGAACAATACGACGGCACTAGCCGCCGACAAGGCAACATCCTGATACTCGGAATAGGCAAGAAAAGCATAGGTGCCGATCACTTTCAAATTTTCGCCCGTCAACACCAAGGCCAAATCAAAAATACGAAAGGCATCAATGCCACGAATAATGATGGCCGCGGTAATCGCCGGCAACAACAAGGGAAACGTGATATGCCAGAATCGCTGCCAGGCGTTGGCCCCATCTACCTCGGCCGCCTGATAGCACTGCTGGTCGATCCCTTGTAATCCGGCTAACAGAATCAACATCACCAAGGGCGTCACTTTCCAGCAATCGGCAATCATTACGGCAAACAAGCTATAGCCATCGCCGCTCAACCAGACGATATTCTGCTCAATAAGTCCCAAATCCAGCAGGATCCGATTCATCCACCCGGACGTAGCAAAAAGGTACGTCATCATCACGGCGGCCACCACCGTTGGTACCGCCAAGGGCAAAATAAATACCGTGCGCAACCAACCCCCGCGTCGTCCCAATTCCGACAAGGCCAAGGCCAGCAATAGCCCGAAAACAATCTCTAGCGAGAGCGAACCCAATGCAATGATTAATGTATTGCGAACGGCTTGCAAAAAATCCGATTGTCCCCACAACCGGCTCATATGTGCGAGCGTGAAGCCCCCGTCTCCATCCGCAAAACTAAAGCGAAAAACCTGCACAAGCGGGACAAGCGTGAAGAAGACGAGGTACAGCAAAAAGGGTAGCAGGCAGATGATTTCAAAGCGGTAGCGTTGCCATGGTGCCGCTTTCACTCGAATCGACCTTTCTCCTCTTCCAGTGTCTGCTTGAGACGCACCAAGGTGGTTTCAACATCTTCCCCGCGTCGCACGATATCTTGATACGCCTGTACGACCACTTGCTGGTAGGCTGGCCACCAAGCCACATTTTTCCGAAAGACGCCATGCGATAATGCATCTTGCACAGCATCGAAATGCGGTTGCTGCCACGCCGCCACCTGACCGTAGGCATCTTCGCGAATGGAAGGCCAGCCCAACTCGCTCACGAGTATTTCTTGTATCTCCTGCGATTGCAGAAAAGCAATCAGTCTCAGGGCATCATCCAGTCGTTCGGTGTTGCGCGGAATACCCAAGACATCGCCCCCAATCACATGCGCACGGCCCGCGGGCCCTTCCCAGCCCGCGTAGGTGTCGATGAAATCCAACCCGAATTGCTCGACCAGGACCGAAACGCCAAACGGCCAATTCTGCCCGAGGTATCCTTCCTGCCGTGCCAGAATTTCATTCATCGTGTCCCACTTCGCCCGCGAGGATTCCGGCGAGAAGTAGGTTCCCAGCTCTTGCAAGAAGGCAAACGCCTTGATCGTGCCGGCATCGTCCAGGACAAAAGGGTCGCCCCCTGCCTGCAAAATGAATTCATACAATTGCGTCGCGGTAGGTGCCCCGCCATACCCTTTGAATACAAACCGGCCCATCTGCTCTTCGGCATAAAAACGTTGTGCCACAGACAACAATTCCTCCCACGTGCGCGGTGGGTCCAGATCATATCGTTCGAATGCACGCCTATTATAGTAGGCAATCTGTACATTCGGACGAAACGGCATGAAAAGCAGTTTTTGTCCAAAGCGTCCAGCTTCGATCAAGTTCGTGTGTACCGCGGAGGAAATACGATCTTCGTAGGCAGTAAGATCATAAACCAATTCCCGATTCACGAGTGCGGCCAAGCTCATATTGTCTTGCGCAAAGACATCGATCTCCGTTCGGTCTGCCTGCACCAAGGCTTCCAATTGAGAAATCAATTGAGACGCACCAACCTGGAAGGATCGGACGCGAATACCCGTTTCTGCTTCAAAGGCCGGAAAAACCTGACCACGCATGACCGCCCACTCATCTTCTGAGAGGTTCATTACTACCCGTAGCGCATCACCATCATCACGACGGCAACCAGCAAGAAAACCAAATACGAGCATCCATGCAACAAGATATATCCATTTACGCATACCGACCACCTACTGCAACAGCAACAAACTCAGCGCCATAACCGCCATCCCACTCACCAGACCGATGAGGCTATCATGGCCTTTGCCATAGGCACGACTGGTGGGTAGAAGCTCATCCAAACTGATATAGACCATAACGCCCGCAACCGCCGTAAACATAATACCGGTAATTTGCGTGGGCACGCCCGTTTCGCGGTAGAACAGCAACAACAACCCATAGGCAATCAGCGCCCCAAAGGGCTCCGCCAACCCACTCAGAAAAGAATACCAGAATGCTTTTTTACGACTACCCGTCGCGTAAAAGATAGGCACCGATACGCTGATGCCCTCCGGGATATTGTGCAAGGCCAATGCGATGGCAATGGCCACCCCGAGAGAAGGATCTTCCAGCGCCGTCAAAAAGGTAACCAATCCTTCCGGAAAATTATGGATCGCAATGGCCAAGGCTGTAAATACCCCCATCCGCATCAGTTTGCGGCGCGATTCCGGCGTATGTAATTTGTCCTCCTGTAGCGCACGCACCTCATCCAGATGCGCCTTGCGCTCGCCTGCCGGCAACGGTGCATTGGGATCATGCAGCGGTGCGGTTTCATCTTCCGTAGGCGTCTCATGCGGGTTGTCCCGCGCTGGCACAAGCGTATCAATGAGACCAATGAACAACATCCCCCCGAAAAAGGCGGTTACGTTTACCCAGTTCCCCAAAACCCTGCCATACGCTTCCGTGAGCATCTCTTCACCCTCGAAAAACAACTCCACAAAGGATATATAGAGCATGACACCAGCAGAAAAACCGGTCGCAATCGACAGAAATCGATAATTGGTACGTTTGGCAAAAAATGCGATCAGACTACCAATGCCCGTGCTCATACCGGCAATAAACGTTAAGGCAAAAGCAATTCCCACATTCTCAAACATGTGCATCTCCTACTTTGTTAGCATATGGATTTGAGCCTACTGATGCCATCCCCTGCATGCAAGTGCGTTTTTGCGCTTGGTTCTTCCTGCTCTCCCATAACATTGTTTTGCTTTCCCGCAATGGTTTTCATAGGATAAACCTTCATATCGATTGCATACGAATCATGATTCCAGACGGATAACCGATGTACCTGAAACACTTTCAACTCGATGAGATGCCCTTCAATATAACGCCTGATCCGCGTTTTTTGTATTATGCCCCGCATCATCGCGAAGCGTATGACCACCTGTTATATGGCATTACCCAACGCAAAGGCTTTATTGAATTAACCGGCGAGGTAGGATCGGGCAAAACCACGTTATGCCGGGCCCTTTTGGCAAGCCTGGGAGATGAAATTCGCACGGCCCTCATTTTGAATCCGACCTTCTCGGAAACCCAACTTTTGCGCGCGATGTTACATGACTTTGGCCTTTCCCCAAAGGTCAGCGACCGCTTTGGCTATGTGGCCTGCCTCAACGCCTTTTTGCTGGATTGCTACCAGCATGGACAAAATGTGGCGCTCCTGATCGACGAAGCACAAGACCTCGCACCCGGCGTCCTCGAGCAAGTTCGGCTGCTCTCGAATCTGGAAACCGATCAACACAAATTAATCCAAATCGTGCTGTGTGGCCAACCGGAGTTACAAACGCGTTTGAACAAACCGGATCTACGACAGTTGCGCCAACGTATCACGGTGCGCTATAATCTACCGCCTTTGACATATGCGGAAACGGTTGCCTACATCCAGCACCGGATAGAGGTCGCGGGCCCACATAGTTCAGTCAGCTTCTTGCCTGCTGCCACCAAAGCTGTACATCGCTATGCAAAAGGCTGCCCGCGTTTGATCAATGCGGTTTGTGACAATGCGCTACTAGCCGCCTATGTGTATGGTCAGCAGGCTGTATCGGCCAACTGTGTAAAAAAAGCCATTCAACAATTGGAAGGATAATCATTATGAGCCTCATCCAGGAAGCGCTGCGCCGCCAGCAGGAAGAACGGCAAAACGAAAAGGAATCATCATCTGCCGCAGAAAACCCTGCATCGTCAGAGGGCCCTGCAGAGACCACGCCTGCCAATGAAGCCACATCTCCGGCACCCCCCCCCGGAACGGAGCCGCAAAAACCGTTAGAACCCTTGCCTTCCGATCGTTCCGCATCAGAGACGCCTCCGCCGCCGACCATGCGTCGTGCCACAGCGGATCGGGAGCACCGTGTGTTGGGACCGCTTATTGGCATGCTGCTTTTGATTCTTCTGCTGGCAGGCGGGGTCGCCTGGGCAGCCATTTGGGGATACCGCATCCTGACAACCCCAGCAACCCAACCGGAACTGGATCCAGCCCTAACAACCACCGAAGAGCCCGTGCCCACAACAACAGAAGAACCACCAACCACGGAACCGGAGCCAATCGTTGTGGATATGCCAGATGAAACAGAAGAGCCCGTGGACGAAGAGGAGGTCATAGTCCCCGACCCCACAGAGGAAGCGGACGATGTGGAAAGTACGGATCCAATCGAGCCAACCGTAGCGGAAACGGATGACCAGCCGGATACCCCCGATCTGCCAGAAGAACCGGATCTTCCAGAGCCACCGGAGCGGGACGAACCCATGGAGGAAGAAGAACCGATCGAGACGCCCCCTGTGGAACCAGAGCCCGTGATCTGGCCCGAAATGCGCATCTCCGGTGTCATGGGAGTAGGCGACGGCGGTTCCGCCATCATCAATGGAAAAGTCGTTGGCCCCAATGAAACCATAGGCGATGTGACGGTACGCGAATTCGGTCGCGGCTACGTCGTGCTAGAGTATCGGGGCGAAACCCGACGTTTCTCCGTTGGGCGCTCGACACGGTAGGAGACCTTTACCATGCAACACCCGCTGGGTGCACCACAACAACCGCATGCCGCTGGCGAAGGGGTTACGCAAACCACCCGTAAGACATTGGCACTTAATGCCGTACTCAGTTGTTTTAAAATTCTTCTTGGTCTTATGGGCCAAAGTCAAACCCTGGTAGCCGATGGCATACATAGCCTATCCGACTGCATCACAGATATGGGCATTCTGCTAGGGGTGCGGTACTGGACAGCCCCAGCCGATGAACGGCACCCGTACGGACATTGGCGACTGGAGTCTTTGGTGACCATTGCGATCGGCGGTTCGCTCCTCTTTGTCGCAGGAGGCCTCATCTTTCAGGCTTGGCAGTCGGTGCGTACCGCCACCGCGACCACCCCTGCATGGTATACCCTCGTAGCGGCCATGCTTACGCTTGGCAGCAAAGAACTGATGTTCCATTGGACCAAACGCAAAGCACAAACCTTTCATTCCAGCGCCCTGCTCGCCAATGCCTGGCATCAGCGCTCTGATGCCCTCAGCTCCTTGCCTGCCGTGCTCGCCATTGCCGCCGCCATGATCTTTCCCAACCTCACCTTCATCGATCCACTCGGATCCGTGATCGTATCTATGTTCATTTTTGCCGCTGCCCTCAAAATCATGGCCGGGGCAATGGGCTCCTTGATGGATGAAAGCCTACCACCAAACAAACAAACCACCATTGAAGCCGCCGTCTGTGCCGTACCGGGGGTTACCAGCGCGCATGCCATTCGCAGCCGCAGAAATGGCCCCGGTTACTTTCTGGATCTGCATGTTCTCGTGCCAGGCGACCTGACGGTACGAAAAAGCCACGACATTGCCAGAAACGTGCGCCAGAAACTCATGCATGGAGACTATGACATTCTCGATGCCATCATTCACATTGAGCCCGACGACGAGTAAGCCGTCAGTTCGCCCAATCTTGCGACACACGATACGCCGCAAACGTTTCCGCCTCTGCAAGCAAGGCACGAAATGCACGCGATGCACGGACCAACTCATAGGTTTGCCGATCCGAGGCCTTATGAATTTCGAATGCTTGCACAATGGCACCCGGATCTTCTACCACCATCAACCAAGCGGTGGATAACCCATCGTCGGTTTCGTGTTTTACCAGCACGGGTTGGGTTCCGCCCATGATCAACGCACGTAAATAGCGATCCACGGCGGCAGTTAACGATTCTACCGGTTCGGGATTCTCTATATTGGCCTCTTCCAAAAACGCATCCTGCAACGCTTGTACGCGTTCGTTCACAGTGTCTGCCAAGTCTGCACGTGCCCGCTGTAGTGCACGATCTTCTGCCGCTGGCAAGGAAATCGAAGAGGCCTGCCCCATCGCAACCAGACCCTGGGCATCGCGGGCAGCCTCAACGTGCTCTTCGAGCAACGTCTGCGGATCCGCGTCATCTCCCTCATCAGGAATACGCGGCGGCGTGGTCGCACAACCGGCCCAGAATAATCCCATACCCAATGTCACATAGATAGCAGCAATACGCATACGTTTCTCCTCTGGTCGAATCCCACTTTACACATGCAATCTATAACACCAACGGAAACGGAATCAAGAAGCAAGAAGCACAAATACCGTAATGTCTTGTGCGTGGCCCCGATTCTTATTACACAATGAGTAAGTCGTATTCACAAACCTTGAGAGGAATGATCATGAAAAGACAGTGGTTAACCCGCGTTATCGCATCCGCCAGCCTGCTGGCGATTACAGCAGCCTGCACATCCACCCCTGCGCCTCAGCAAGCGGAGGCCCAACCGCAAGAAACAGCGTCCGAAACGACGCCATACGCACAAGACGAAGCGAGCGCGACGCCTGCGGCGGAAGCAGATACCCTCTCATCTGAAAAAGCCCAGCGTATCGAGGTATTACGCGGGATGCTTGCCGAGCTCGAGTATGCTGACGACACCATTGACGATGGCAATCCCCACGCGGAGCGTCTGCAAGACCCGGATGCAATCAAAGAGGCGATCGAGCAGCTCAAACAAGGCGAAGACGTCTGCACCCGTTGCCTGATGGCCTGCGGGGCCGCCTCCTAAGCAGCACAGACCGCAGACTACAGCCCTTTTCAACTCGCATCTAGCATGCGAGGATATTGTCGCGGAAGATTTTGAAAAGATAATAGGGGTCATGCGGGCCAGGGCCTGCTTCGGGATGATACTGCACAGAAAATGCGGGAACGGTTCGGCTTCGTAAGCCTTCCACCGTTTGGTCATTCAAATTGATGTGCGTCACGTCCACATCGGATCCCAATGTGTCGGCATCAATCGCAAAATTATGATTCTGCGAGGTAACTTCGACCGCTTTCGTTTCCAAGCGCATAACGGGATGATTAATGCCATGATGCCCAAACTTCATGCGGTAACTCTTGCCCCCCAACGCAATGCCCAACAACTGATGTCCGAGACAAATTCCCATCAGGGGAACTTTGCCGAGCAGTCCTTGGATGTTATGGGCGGCATAATCGATGGCAGCCGGGTCAGCAGGACCATTCGAGAGAAAGACGCCATCCGGCTTCAGAGCCAGTACCTCTTCGGCCGCCGTTTTGGCGGGCACCACGGTTATCTCCATTCCGCAATGCCGCAAACCACGCAAGATATTCCATTTGATACCAAAATCATAGGCAACGACCTTGAGATCGGCGGGGGGCAAAGGGCTTGGCATACCCCAGGAACCACTTAATGCGCCATCCGGGTCCCAGCCGTAGGGTTCGCAGCACGTAACGCGTGCAGCATAATCCTGTCCATCCAACCCTTCCCATGCGCGTGCCTGCGCAACCGCTTCTTCCACGCCCACTTCACCACAAACCGACAAGTATGCTTTCTGCGTGCCACCATCGCGCAACTGACAGGTGAGTGCACGTGTGTCGATCCCCACAATGGCAGGAATGCCTTTATCCCGCAACATCGCGGCAAGCCCCACTTCACTGCGCCAATTGCTGGCGTCGTGTAGCTCATGCATGATAAAACCATTGAGAAACAAATCGCGCGATTCCATATCGGCGGCATTCATGCCGGTATTGCCAATTTGCGGATAGGTCATCGTAACCAATTGGCCCGCGTACGACGGATCCGAGAGAATTTCCTGATACCCGCTCATACCCGTGTTAAAGACCACCTCACCGACCTGGTCGCGTGCCGCACCCACAGATGTACCCCAGTAAATCGTGCCATCCGCCAATGCCAGAAAGGCTTTCTTCTCCCGCAATGCTTTCCAGTCTCTACTCATCCCTGCACCTCATTCTGCACATGCGGCAACTGTACGCTTGGTAACCCGCGGTGATATTCCTGTAAACTACATACATCAATACCCTGATTGCGCTTCTTCGCTTCCAGACCGTTGACCGCCGCGCGCAGCCCATCGACCGTCGTCGTGATCGGTATTCCCCGTATCACGGCATGCGACCGCATCCGGATCTCATCCATGCGTGGCACCGGTCCGCTCGAGGGCGTATTGATGATCCACCCAACCGCTTTCTCTTCCACCAGATCTATCA
Organism: PVC group bacterium; assembly: GCA_003567005.1. Lineage (GTDB taxonomy): Bacteria > Verrucomicrobiota > Kiritimatiellia > UBA8416 > UBA8416 > T3Sed10-140. The sequence goes on along the minus strand of PXBF01000135.1, from coordinate 9,832 downwards.
CGTTCGGCCGACCATCCGATATCCGGAATAATGCTTGCGAAGCAATGCCCTTCTCCCGCAAAGTCGTACTCGTGCCCAGCGTCGCATAAATCGTATAGCCAAGCGCTTCCAGACGCGGCCCCAAATCCTCGAGCGCCTTTTTATCGTGGTCCCGTACACTCACAAAAATGGCGCCGCCTTCGGGCAAACGGTTCCCAGCCGCCATCTGGCTTTTGAGAAAGGCCATCCCATTGGTACGATCCATGCCCATCACTTCGCCCGTTGATTTCATCTCGGGCGTAAGAATCACATCGATTCCCGGAAAACGCACAAAGGGAAATACGGCCTCTTTGACAGAGTAATGCTTGGGTACTACTTCATCCGTAAAACCCAAGTCCTTGAGCGTATAGCCTGCCATCACCAAGGCGGCAAGCTTGGCCAAGGGCACGCCGATGGCTTTACTGACAAACGGCACCGTACGCGAAGCCCGCGGGTTTACCTCCAATACATATACCGTATTGTCATGAACGGCATACTGTACATTCATCAAACCACGTACACGCAACGCTTTCGCAAAGGCATACGTGTGCTGCCGAATCGTTTCCTTGATTTCGGGCGACAAGCTTGGAGCCGGTATGGTACAAGCACTATCACCGGAATGAATACCGGCCAACTCAATATGCTCCATGATAGCGCCAATCACAGATGTTTCCCCATCACTGATGCAATCCACATCGACCTCAACGGCATCTTCCAGATAGCGATCAATCAATACAGGCCGATCCTCGGAAACCTCCACGGCTTCGGTCATGTAGCGCCGCAACATCTCATCATCGTACACAATGACCATCGCGCGCCCACCTAACACAAACGAAGGCCGCATCAAAACCGGGTACCCAATCTCGCCTGCAATCGCTTCTGCCTCTTCCACACTGGTTGCCAAACCGTTTTGTGGCTGCGCAATGCCAAGACGCGTCGTTAACTCCTGGAAGAACTTGCGATCTTCCGCTGCCTCGATATCAGCCGGACGGGTACCAATGATCTTGACCCCGTTTTCTTCCAGTGCGGCGGCCAAATTCAACGGGGTCTGCCCCCCGAACTGCACGATGGCACCTGAACAGTCTTCGTGCCGATAAATGTGCAAGACATCTTCTAGCGTCAGTGGCTCGAAATACAAGCGATCGCTCGTGTCATAATCCGTACTGACGGTTTCGGGGTTGCTGTTCACCATGACCGTCTCATAACCGGCATCGCGTAGGGCGAACGAGGCATGGACACAACAATAATCAAACTCGATACCTTGCCCGATGCGATTGGGGCCACCCCCCAATATCATGATCTTTTCACGCGGGGAGGGGGGGGCCTCCCCGCCTTCCCCATAGGTTGAGTAAAAATAGGGCGTATAAGCCACAAACTCAGCCGCACAGGTGTCCACAAGACCATAGGTTGGCTTCAGATCAATCGTTTCGCGTGCCGCCCGCACATGCGCCTCATTCGTTTTCAGCAGATAGGCAATTTGCCAATCCGAATATCCGAATTCCTTGATTTGCGCAAAGAAAGCCGGGTCTTGCTGCAAACGCAAGACACTGCCTGCGCTGCGAATCTCATCTTCGTAGGCAGCCAGCTCTTCCAACTGCCGCAAAAACCAACGATCGATCCGCGTGTGTTCAAAAACACGCTCAACGGTCCATCCGCGCCGGAATGCCGCCCGCACGGCAAAGACGCGCCCGGCATTCGGTCGCTGCAACAACTCTTCGAGGGCCTGTTCATCGTGCGACTCCCAGCCACCGTCTTTTCCATCCGCGCCAAAACCATAGCGTCCCGTTTCCAGCGAACGCATAGCCTTCTGAAACGATTGCTTAAAGGTACGACCAATGCTCATCGCCTCGCCGACAGATTTCATCTGCGTTCCCAAGGTGTCATCGGCTGCCGTGAACTTCTCAAAGGCAAACCGCGGCACCTTGGTTACCACATAATCCAGCGTAGGCTCGAAACAAGCAGGCGTCTCGCGCGTAATATCATTCTGGATCTCATCGAGCGTATAGCCCACCGCCAATTTCGCGGCAATCTTGGCGATCGGGAAACCGGTTGCCTTGGAGGCAAGCGCCGAGCTCCGCGAGACCCGCGGATTCATCTCGATCACAACCATACGGCCATTCTCCGGATGAATCGCAAACTGTACATTCGAGCCACCCGTTTCCACGCCAATTTCCCGCATCACGGCAAAAGAGGCATCCCGCATGCGCTGGTATTCGCGATCCGTTAAAGTCTGAATGGGCGCCACTGTAATACTATCACCGGTATGTACACCCATCGGATCCAGATTCTCGATCGAACAGATGATCACGCAGTTATCTTTGCGATCCCGCATGACCTCCATCTCAAATTCTTTCCATCCCTGGATCGACTCCTCCACCAATATCTCCGATGTAGGACTGTAAAAGAGACCCCGCCGCGCAATTTCGTCGAATTCGGCCGCATCGTGTGCAATCCCGCCACCGGTTCCGCCCAGCGTAAAACCGGGACGAATTACCAGCGGATACACGCCCAGCTCGTCGCGCGCCGCCAGCGCTTGCTCCATGCTGTGTGCCGAAATGCTACGCGGTAGGTCCAATCCAATTTTGGACATCGCGTCCTTGAAGGCATTCCGATCTTCGGCTTTATGGATCACATCCGCACGCGCGCCCAGCATCTCGACACCATGGCGCTCCAGCGCCCCAGTCTGGGCCAGCTTAATGGCCAAGTTCAGCGCGGTCTGCCCCCCTAACGTGGGCAACAACGCATCCGGTCGCTCGCGACGAATGATCTCGGTCAAAACATCCACATCAAGCGGTTCCAGATAGGTGCGATCCGCAAACTCGGGATCCGTCATAATCGTGGCTGGATTGCTGTTTACCAGCACGACTTCATAGCCCTCTTCCCGCAAAGCCTTACAGGCCTGTGCGCCCGAGTAATCAAATTCGCAGCCCTGGCCAATCACGATCGGCCCGGATCCAATGATCATTATTTTTTGTATATCCGTACGTTTCGGCATATCCCGTTTTTCTTTCTCCACTTACCCTTTACGCTCATCCCGGTGCTCCCGCGCCGCTCCCACGAACCCGCGAAACAACGGGTGCGCCTGAAGCGGGGTCGACTGAAACTCCGGATGAAACTGACACGCCACAAACCAAGGATGCCCGGGAAACTCGACTACCTCCACAAGGGCCCCATCGGGAGACAACCCCGAAAATACCATGCCTTGGGCTTCTAGCTGGTCGCGATAGGCATTGTTAAACTCATAGCGGTGACGATGCCGCTCCGACACTTCCGACGCGGCATAACAACGCCCGGCGGCCGTCTTTTCCTGCAGCACACAAGGGTACGCGCCCAGTCGCATCGTACCCCCCTTGGCTTCAATCTCGCGTTGCGACGCCATCAAATGAATCACGGGATAAGGGGTGTCCGGATCAAATTCACTGCTATTGGCCCCCGCAAGCCCGCCAACCCCGCGCGAAAATTCAATCACGGCACATTGCATCCCGAGGCAAATCCCGAAGTATGGTATGTTGTGCTCACGTGCATAGCGCACAGCAGCCAGCTTTCCTTCAATGCCACGATCCCCGAACCCGCCTGGCACCAAGACCCCGTGCACACCGTTCAAGAGCGCTTCCGCTCCCTGCGCTTCCACTTCCTCGGACTCCACTTGACGCACATGCACCCTGACCTGATGCGCGATCCCAGCATGCGCGAGCGCTTCATAAATGCTCTTGTAGGAATCCTGCAGGCTGATGTACTTGCCTACAACCGCAATCTCCAGCTCACCGGCCGGCGCATGAATCAGCGTGTGGATCATCTGTTGCCAGTCGGTTAAATCCAACTCGTTCGCCGCTAACTGCAAACGCTCGAGGATATAGACATCCAAAGCCTGCTCTGCTAAAGAAATCGGAACTTCATAAATGCTGTTTTGCACATCCTGCTCTTCAATCACGAGATCACGGTCCACATTGCAAAACAATGCCAGCTTTTCCTTCTGTTCCTGATCCATCGGGCGCTCGCAACGGCAGATTAACATATCGGGAATAATGCCGATCGAACGCAAAATGCCGACCGATTGCTGCGAAGGCTTCGTTTTCATCTCTCCGGCGGCACTGATGTACGGTACCAGCGTTACATGCAAAAACAGACCATTCGTGCGACCAATTTCCTGTCGCAACTGCCGAATCGCTTCGAGAAAGGGCAACGATTCAATATCACCGACCGTACCGCCAATTTCCGTAATAACAAAATCCACATCGTCGCCATCCAGCGATTTGATCGCATCTTTGATCGCATCCGTAATGTGCGGAATCACCTGGACCGTTTTCCCCAGATAGCCCCCTTCGCGCTCACGCGAAATCACATCGCTATAGATCCGGCCTGTCGTGAAATTGCTTTGCTGTGTGCAATAGGTTCCGGTAAAGCGCTCGTAATGCCCAAGATCCAGATCCGTTTCCGCACCATCAACCGTCACATACACTTCGCCATGCTGATAAGGGGACATCGTGCCCGGATCCACATTCAGATACGGATCGAGCTTCTGCATCCGCACACGATAGCCACGACGCTGTAACAAGAGCGCCACCGATGCTGCTGTTAACCCTTTACCCAGCGAAGATACAACCCCGCCGGTAACAAATAAATGCTTCGTCATGCTTCTCCCGATATGCCGCTTCGCACCCTTTTAGATTCTGTCGATCGACGCGGCCATCGCTCCGCCAACCGCACAAAAGAAAGCCTGCCGGCTTTTCCTCCCTCGGGGAGGGCAATCTGCCCACGCAATCGCGTCTTGTCAATCTCAATTCCCAAACAAGCAACAAAAACCAGAATCAGCACCGTGAAAGAAACCGGATATCTGGACGGAGCGCATCCTTTGGTCTGCAATCATGCCTCGGGTTTCGGCGGTTGCGATGCGTCTTGGTCCGCTTCCTTGTCTCCTTCTTCGCGACCGCGTTTGAATTCTTGCAAACTGCGCCCGAGAGAACGCGCCAAATCAGGTACACGCTTTGCTCCAAAAAGCAGCAAAACAATCAGCAAAACAACAAGCAATTCCTGTAATCCAGGTCTCATGTCCCCTCCCTATTCATTCGTACCAGACTGACACGCGCGTGTCGCAAAGCAAACTATCAGCTATGCATGCCCCGATTTCAAGCACGGTTTCACATTGCCGACCACGGATTCGCCCCCCCCATCAGTCTTTCGCATTGAAAACGATTGTAGCTATGCTGTATGTCTTCAGCGGCCCCCCACCGCAAGCCGCACCACCGCTTCAAGGCCACCAAACGCAATACAGACGTAAAAAACGAATAAAACCGGCGCAAAAACAGCATGTTTATAACTTGTTAATAAGCATGCGTTTTTTTACATGCATCCTTATATACCATATGTAGTGTATGAGAATAGCCATCACTACTAGTAGTTTCAACAACAAGCACAACATCAGCATATAATTCATAAACCTATATAAGCTAACAACTTACAAAACTTACCACAATCTACCATCCTCTCTTTTCTTGGTCTATTCGGCGGGTAGCGCGCTTATATAGCCTCTCTGAAGGGTATATTTTGTAAAACCAGACGTCTGCAAACCGTTGTTCACAAATTGCGATTTTTGTTGTAAATGCGTGAAAATCACGGATTTATCAAAAGAGGAGCCAGACGTACCGATACAAGTATGTTTTTTATAGCTGTGCATGCCATGGTATGCAAGGGACGTCCTTGCCGATAATCGGTACCGACGCGTGCACCATTACCGGATATACCGTTCACCGACGCGTGAGCAAAACATTGCATCATAGATAAGGACGGGATATGCTTTCCTGCAAGTAGCGTGCAGCACGAAAAGCGCACCCTTCATGAATGGCAAACGCAGAAAAGGGTTTTCGACTATGTCTGATGCAAGTAACGACATCCGCCAAGCCCAGACCAATTTATTTTTACGTCTTGAAACATTTGAGCTGCAGCTCAGCGCCTTATATAAGCAATATGCGGTATTATTTCCCGACATCCATGATTTATGGCACGAAATGGCCGAGGAAGAAGAAGAGCATGCCAAATGGGTTCACATCATGATCGGCCTACTCGAAGATGGACATCACTTCTACAATCTCGATGTGATCAAGGTCGATATGCTCGCGAAGAAAATTGGCCTGATCGAAGAAAAGCGGGTTGAAGCGCAACAGGGCCATGTCACCCAAAAGGATGCCATCTTGACAGCACTTTCCCTGGAAGCTTCCGTAATTGAGTCAGAGGTCTATCAAAACATCAAGTCGGATGCACCGACGCTACCCTACATCACCGAAAAATTGGTTCGCGAAACGCGGAAGCACAATGATCAGATCAACCAGGCCTTACGACACCTGAAGCAAAAATGAATCACAGCTAGTCTGTAACGTCATTGTTCTTTACTGTTCACGAAGCATGTACGTCCTTTTTCGGATCACACGACGGGCGATCCCCACATTTTACGTTCCACTTCTCATGCTTAACACGTTGCCCCCTCAGGGCTGCAGTACCGCGAGTTGTTCCTGAAGTTTTGCTTTTCTGGTTGCGAGTTCATCACGCGTAGCACGCACATTTGCCACCACATCGGCGGGCGCCTTATCCACAAACTTCGGATTGCCAAGCTTGGCATCGGCGCCGGCAAGGAATTTTTCGACTTTTGCAATTTCTTCTGTGACACGTGTCCGTTCCGCCTCCACGTCAATCACGCCCTCTAAGGGTAGATAAATCATGCCCAAGGGGGTAAGCAATCCCGCACGACTCTGCTCCGGGGTCGGCGTATCCGTGATCGTGACTGCAGCCGCGCGCAAACCTGCCTCCAAGGCGATTCGGTCCGCCTCCAGGCGTGCGCCTGTTTCGGCTGCGTCCGGCTTAATCACAAAGGGCAGTTTTTCGCCGGGAGCCAGCCCGTAATCCGCACGCAACTGACGCCCCATCCGAATCAATTCATGCCGTGCGTCCACATAAGTGGCATCTGCAGCCGTGACCCCGCCTTGTGCCAATACGTCCGCCGGCAATCTCTCCGGCCACGGTGCACGAACCATCGTGTCCGCGTCGTTAGCAACATAGCCCATGGCGTGCCACAGCTCCTCGGTCACAAAAGGCATAAACGGATGCAACAAACGCAAGGCTCCCGCAAAACAATAATGCATGATCTGCAACGTTTGTTGGCGGGCATCCGACTCTGCATGCTGGAATACCGTTTTCGTGTATTCCAGATACCAATCACAGAATTGATGCCAGACAAACTCGTACAATGCGGCAGCCGCGTCATTAAAACGATACTTTTCCAAATTTTGGGTGACGCTTGTGATTGCATCCTGATACCGCAATAAGATATGGGCATCATCCGCACGCAGCGCATCCGCGGAAAGGGCAATATCACGCGCCCATTCCCCACAAGGCAGGCCCTCGCTATGCATCTGCATAAAACGCGCGGCATTCCACATCTTTGTGCCAAAGTTTCGACCCATTTCAAATTTTTCGCGCGAGACATATACATCCTGCCCCGTTGCCGTCAGCATGATGAGGCTAAAACGCAAGGCATCGGCACTCGTTTCCTCGATAATATCTAAAGGATCAATCGAGTTCCCCAGACTCTTGCTCATTTTACGGCCCTTATCATCCCGGACCGTCCCATGAATGTAAACCGTCCGGAAAGGCACCTCGCCAACAAATTCCAGCCCCGCCATGATCATCCGTGCAACCCAGAAGAAAATGATTTCCGAAGCGGTTGCCAGATCATGCGTCGGGTAATATTTCTGCAGGGCGGCAGTCTGCGCAGGCCAGCCCAGCGTACTAAAGGGCCAGAGCCATGACGAAAACCAGGTATCCAATACATCCGTCTCCTGCGTCACATGCTTACTGCCGCATTGGGGGCAGACAGTCGGTTGCCCTTTGGAAGCCCACTCATGCTTGCATTCCCCGCACGTAAAAACCGGGATACGGTGTCCCCACCAGATCTGACGCGAAATGCACCAATCCCGGATATTTTCCATCCATTCGCGATATACCTTGGTCCAGCGATCCGGCACAAACCGTACCTTGCCATCGTTGACTGCCGCCAGCGCGGGTTCCGCCAATGGCTTCATCCGCACAAACCATTGCGGCGAGAGCCGAGGCTCCACCACCGCATCACAGCGATAGCAATGCCCCACCGCATGCTGATGATCATCCACCTTCTCCAGCAAGCCGGCAGCATCCAGATCCGCCACAATCTGCTTCCGGCAGGCAAAACGATCCATCCCCGCATACGGGCCGGCAAGCTCATTCATGCTGCCATCGCCATGCATCACATTGATTTGTTCAAGATCATGCCGTTGCCCCATCTCAAAGTCATTCGGGTCATGGGCCGGCGTAATTTTCACAACGCCTGTACCAAAGGCCGGATCCACATACGCATCGCGGATCACTTGCAAAGGACGCTTCAACACCGGCAACTCCACAATACAGGTCTCCAGCCCCGCATAGCGATCATCCTCCGGGTGTACAGCCACCGCGACATCGCCCAGTAGCGTCTCCGGACGCGTCGTCGCCACCGTGATAAAATCCTTTCCGTCCGCTGTCTTGCCCTTACGCAGCGGATAGCGAATATGATACAGCTTACCGGTCGTATCCTGGTGTTCGCTCTCCTCATCCGACAAAGCCGTATGACAACGCGGACACCAGTTAATGATATAATTCGCCCGGTAAATCAGGCCCTTATCATAAAGACGCACAAAAACTTCTGCTACGGCATCACTCAGCCCCTCATCCATCGTGAAGCGTTCGTTGTCCCAATCGCACGATGCCCCCAGCCGTTTTAGTTGGCGTTTGATCGTGCCGCCATATTGTTCGCGCCAATCCCAGACGCGTTCCAGAAAGGCTTCCCGTCCCAGTGTATCACGACTACGCCCCTCTTTCGCCAATGCACGCTCCACCACATTCTGGGTGGCAATGCCAGCATGATCCGTGCCGTAGACCCACAGCGTATTGCGCCCCTGCATGCGACGCCACCGCACCAGAATATCCTGAAGCGTATTATTCAGCGCGTGCCCCATATGCAAGATCCCCGTCACATTCGGCGGCGGTATCATCACACAATACGGGTCTGCGTCACTCTCCAGATCGCGCCCGAAATAGCCCTGCTCCAACCAATGCGCCATCCACTTATCTTCAATTGCATGCGGGTCGTAATGCTTATCCATAATTCCCATCCCAAAATCAAACACCAGTCCGTCCAAAGCGCCTACCATGCCATTCTTTCCCACAATTTGACAAGCCAAACGAACACCCAACGCGCAGCCACACACACACGGTTTCAATCCACGCCCCCGCGTGGGGGGCGACGGCAGATGTGGCCGACACCCAGAGCTTGCGAGTGGTTTCAATCCACGCCCCCGCGTGGGGGGCGACCTCGCAGGATATAGGCGATAGGCTACAGAGAATGTTTCAATCCACGCCCCCGCGTGGGGGGCGACAAGAATGGTTCGTGCCACACCTAAGGGTTACACTGGTTTCAATCCACGCCCCCGCGTGGGGGGCGACACAGTTCTATCGCCGAAATGTCCATGAAGACAGGTTTCAATCCACGCCCCCGCGTGGGGGGCGACGCTTTTGTTATAAGTGATTGCGGCGCAGGAGTTCAAGTGCTTGATTCCGCGAACCAATGCATCGGAAATTCGGCAGCAACCATTATTTGGGCGATCTCCAAACCAAATATTCACTATTCGATTGTCAATGAACCACTTAAGAATTTCCGCGAACCTTCCAGCAATTTCCCAACCGCTTATGGTTCGCGGAGCATTTTTTCTCAGATCACCAGAGGATCATTCCGCAAATCGAGCGTCGGCTT